>JBILOV010000042.1:0-12262 GCA_044374335.1 Bacteroidia bacterium
GTTAAATCAACATAGTGCTAATTATGCCTCGTTAACTTATGGCAACCAATTTGATGGTAAAATTATTGATAACTCTTTAGCAAGTGGTGAAGCAGTTGTTTATGATTCTTTCTTAAATACAGATGTAGGAGTTGGGGTTAATTACGAATTTTCTAATGCTACTATTGATATGCTTCGTGATGACATTTTTAGTTTTAAAATCGGAGGTGCAGTTCATCATATTAATAAGCCAGTTCAAAAATTTGGATCTGGTTCAGGTTACCAATTACCCATGCGTTTTGTAGGTAATCTTCAAGCTCGTATTGATTTTAAGGAAACCAAATTTTCATTATTACCGAGTGTTATTTATTTAAAACAAGCAAAAGCATCTGAAGTAACTATTGGAACACTTATACGTTACCGATTTAAAAATCCAACAAAATTAACAGGAGTAAAATCGGAAACAGGTTTAAATATAGGATTATTTTATAGAATCGGAGATGCTATTATTCCGCACCTTAATTTAGATATGGGAAAATATGCAATTGGAGTAGCTTATGATTTAAATATTTCTAAATACAGGCAGGCAAGTAATTTACAAGGTGGCTTTGAAATTTATTTAAAATTCATGACTTTAGATGATGCATTATTTAAACGCAAACGTGAGCATGGCTTAAATTAATTTTAGTTTTTATATTTCATTTTATATATAAATCAAGTAATCACCCTACTGCTCTAAGACGAGTATTTTTCATTATGTAATTTGTTTTATAAATTCAATAAGTTTGTTAATTCCTTTTGCTATTTTGTTGAAAAACTCTAAAATCAAAAACAGTTTAGTTATATATATTTGACCAATGGCATTGTTGGAAAAAGAAACAGAAAAATTATTTTACTCTATTGGTGAGGTAGCCGATATGTTTGATGTAAATACATCATTAATTCGTTTTTGGGAAAAGGAATTTGATGTCATTACTCCGTCAAAAAACAAAAAGGGTAATCGTCTTTTTACTAAAAAAGATATTGAAAATTTTAAATTAATTTTTCATTTCGTTAAAGAAAAAGGGTACACACTACAAGGTGCTAAAGACAAGTTAAAAGGAGGTGTAAAAGAATCAGAACATGTTAAAGTTCAAGTAATAGATAGATTAAAAGCCATCAAAGATCAACTGCTTAAAATGAAAGATTCTTTGTAATCTATTTTTTTAAGTATGCACAGTAAATCCACGTTATTGTTTCTTTAGGTATCTAGGGCACTTAAAATACTTTTGTGAATTACGAATAAAATATAGCCACGGAAAGCCAAACAAATTAGCAAAATGCACTCCTAAAGTTTATTAAATTCTCAATCTTTCCTATTAAATTCTCACTTATTTCTGTATTTTTACTGTTATGACTTTAAATAGAAAAAAAGCACCTGATTTTAAAATAATTGATAAAATTCATATACAACATGCGGTCTCACATACGTTAGATAATGGCATAAAAGTATACACGATTGATAGCGGGTCACAGGAACTTACAAAACTGGAGTTTATATTTAAAGCAGGTATGTATTTACAATCCCAGCCTTTATTAGCATCTGCTGCTAATAATTTATTAGAAACGGGTACTAAAAATTACACAGCAAACGAGTTGTCAGATAATATTGATTTTTTTGGTTCTTTTTTTGAATGCTCAGTAGATCAAGATTTCGCATCCTTGGCTCTTTTTAGTTTAAATAAATATTTAGATAAAAGTTTACATTTTGTTGAGGATATTATTAAAAATCCAACATTCCCAAAAGACGAGTTTGATATTTATATCTCGAATAAAAAACAAAAGCACTTGGTTAATTCGGAAAAGGTAAACGTATTGGCACGTCGTCGTTTTTTTGAATTACTATTTGGAGAAAAACATCCTTATGGTGTAACTGTTAAAAATGATGATTTTGAAAAACTAAAATTAGACACTGTAATCGAATTTTATAAAACATACTATCATTCAGCAAATTGTACAATCATTGCTTCTGGTAAATTATCAAAAGATTTAATTGAAACCTTGAATCGTTTTTTTGGAAAAACAACTTGGGGTAATGTTCAACCTATTCCTACTCCTCAAGTTAACATTGATACAACTAAAATTCAAAAACATTTTATTGAAAAATCAGATGCTATTCAGTCTGCAATTAAAGTTGGCAGATTAATGTTCAACAAAAAAAATCCTGACTATTTTAAGTTTCAAGTATTAAATACTATTCTTGGTGGATATTTTGGATCTCGGTTAATGGCTAATATTCGCGAGGATAAAGGCTACACTTATGGTATTGGTAGCGGTTTAGCATCTTTTGTTAATGGAGGATCTTTTTTTATTTCAACCGAAGTTGGAACAGATGTAACAAACGATACATTAAAAGAAATTTACAAAGAAATAAAAACACTAAGGGAAAAGTTGGTTGATGCTGATGAATTAGAAACGGTGCGTAATTATGTTTTAGGTCAGTTTTTGAGAAGCGTTGATGGACCTTATGCTTTAGCCGATAAGTTTAAAGCTATTTGGGAGTTTGATTTAGGATACGATTATTTTGAAAACTATTTTGAAGCCGTTAAAAATATAACTCCGGTAGAAATTAAGAATTTAGCAAATACGTATTTGCAAGAAAAAGATTTAATTGAATTAGTAGTCGGAAAAAAGTAGTCTAATTAGATGGCAAAAATTTTCATTATAGGTCCTGCATACCCCTTACGTGGCGGATTAGCCACATTTGACGAATTGTTTTGCAAAGCGTTTAACGAACAAGGTCATCAGTGCGAAATTATTTCTTACAGTTTGCAATATCCTAATTTTTTATTCCCAGGAAGTACGCAATTCGACACGAGCGGTAATGCTCCAAAAAACATAAAAATACATACATTAATAAATTCTATTAATCCATTTTCATGGTTTAAAACAGCTCGATTTATTAAAAAGCAAAAACCTGATTTTATTGTTTTTCGTTTTTGGATTCCTTTTATGGGGCCGGCCTTAGGAAGCATTGCGCGTTTAGTTCGTAAACACGGAGTAAAGGTTTTAGCAATAACCGATAATGTTATTCCTCACGAAACAAGACCAGGAGATGTAGCATTTGCAAAATATTTTATTAATGCTTGCGATGGTTTTGTAACTATGAGTAAAGCAGTAATGGGAGATTTGAAGAAATTCACCAGCACAACTCATAAAAAATATTTACTACATCCATTATATACTTCTTTTGGTGAAAAATTAAATAAACATGATGCTCGAATTGCTTTAGGTTTGCCTGAAGATAAACAGATAGTTTTGTTTTTTGGATTAATTAGAAAGTATAAGGGATTGGATATGTTACTAGATGCATTTAATGAATTAAAAGCAAATCCAAATATAATATTAGTTATTGCCGGCGAATTTTATGAAGACAAACAACCCTATTTAGATTTGATTGAAAATTACCAAATTCAAAATCAGGTTATTTTACATGGTAAGTTTATTTCAAATGAAGATGTGAAATTATACTTTTCGGCAGCAGATTTGGTAGCATTACCATATAGAAGTGCTACGCAAAGCGGCGTAACGCAAGTATCTTTTCATTTTGAAGTTCCTACTTTGGTGACTAATGTTGGCGGACTTGGAGAAATAATTCCTGATAAAATTGCAGGTTATGTAGTAGAGCCAAATGGAAAAGCTATAGCTGAAGGAATTAAAGATTATTTTGAAAACAGACGAATGCACTCTTTTACTGAAGGAATGCGAATAGAAAAACAAAAATATGATTGGAAAATTTTTGTGGATGAAGTATTTGATTTGTATAAAAAATTGTAAGTTTAATTTATGTTTAGATTAGATAGAACAGCGCATGCCTCAGGAAAAATTACAGATTTTAAAAAAGAATCTGATAATTATAAGAATATGAATTTACTTCAAATTGGCGAAGTATTTGCTTATTTGCAAAGTGTGGCTTATAATTACCCTATTAACCAGCCTTTAAAAATGGATAGAACGGTTTTTTCTTTTCGCTAATAATTATGGGTAATATATTTCACGAAGATTTTCAAGATTTTATAAAATCGATTAATAATGCGAAGGTTAAATATGTGTTGGTTGGAGGTTATTCAGTTATTTTTCATGGTTTCCCCAGAACAACTGGAGATTTAGATATTTTTGTCGAAGTAAGTAAAGAAAATTATCAAAAATTAAGCAAAGCCTTTTTTGAATTTGGCTTATCTGTTTTTGATATGACTGAAGAAAATTTTTTATTTAACAAAAATATGACCGTTTTTTCCTTTGGAAGGGCTCCTGTATCTATAGAAATATTAAAAGAAATTTCTGGGCTCTCATTTGAAGAAGTATACAGCAATGCTATAGACACTGAAATAGAAGAAGTTCCAGTTAAAGTAATTCAGTTAAAGGATTTGATTAAAAATAAGAAAGCGAGTGGCAGGGCAAAAGATTTAAACGACCTCGAGAATTTAGATAATGATAATTAGAAGTAAAGCACCCTTAAGAATTGGTTTAGCTGGCGGCGGAACCGATGTATCTCCGTACAGTGATATTTTTGGCGGTGCCATTTTAAATGCCACTATTGATTTGTATGCTTACGCAAGTTTAGAACCGTTAGATAATGGTACTATTGAATTTTGTATTGATGGCACAGATAAATCAATTAAAGTTAAATCAGAAAAAGAATTAGTTTTGGTTGAAGGTTTTGAATTATTTATTGGCGTTTATAATCGCATTATAAAACAATTTAATTTACAACCTTTATCGTTTCGTTTAACTTCTTATATCGAAGCGCCTCAAGGCTCTGGACTAGGAACTTCATCAACAATTGTTGTTTCTTTATTAGGTGCATTTGTTGAATGGTTAAAATTGCCCTTAGGTAAATACGATATCGCTCATTTAGCTTACGAAATTGAACGCGTTGATTTAAATATGAGTGGTGGAAAGCAAGATCAATATGCTGCTACTTTTGGAGGCATTAACTTTATGGAATTTTTAGCTAATGATAAAGTGATTGTAAATCCACTTCAATTAAAAGACGAAGTATTATATGAGTTGGAATTTAATTTATTGTTATACTTTACAGCAACACAACGTTTATCTGCCACTATTATTAATGAACAGGTAAAAAACGTACAGGATAAAAATGAGAAATCGGTTGATGCTATGCATAATTTAAAAGAGCAAGCGCAACAAATGAAAGATAGTTTATTACGTGGCGATTTGAATAAAATTGGAGAGATTTTACATTTTGGATGGATTAATAAAAAACAAATTGCAAAATCAATTAGCAATGAGTTAATTGACAACGTATACACAACAGCCATTAATACTGGTGCAACTGGTGGTAAAATATCTGGTGCCGGTGGTGGTGGTTTTATGTTTTTTTATTGTCCTGCAGTTACTAAAGTTAAGGTTGCCAGAGCTATTGAAGGTTTAGGAGGGAGAGTGCAATCTTTTAAATTTACAACTCAGGGCTTAACTACTTGGACGAGTATTTAAACTACATCTATTTATTTAAATAAACAGATGTAGTATTATGAATAACTAGTTAAGCGTTAGGCCTTTTTCATTTTGAAGAATTAACAATTGAATTTCAGTTAATGAATTCAATAAATTATAATTTGATAATCGTATTAATTCCATTTTCTCCATCCTTTCTATATTATTATCAATTGGAAGTTGCTTATTTCTATTTACTAAAGTATTATATAAATTAATCTGTTTTTTTAATTTTTGAATCATTTCCATTCCAGATGCACCAGGATCAAATTCTTTTCCAAGCCCTGATTCTTGAAGAATTAAATTTTTCGTTTCAAAATCTTTAGGAATTGATTTTATTCCTGTACCATCAATAATAATTATTTCTTTTATTTTCTTACAATTTTCAATTATTTCCTTTGATATATTTATCATTTCAGGATTTTGATTAGTGGTGTCATTTTTTATGAATTGCATTCTTGTAATTAGCTCTTCACCTTGAAGATAATTATAAGTTTTTCCAATGTAAAATTTAGTACTAGGCTTTAAACTTGTTAACGTAAATAACATCCCTCCAGCTGCAATTAAAATAATTGAGGTTATGATAGTATTAACTTTGGTTTCTGCGTTTCTAATTCCTGAGAAAAAATAAATTGGTATAAAAACAAACATCAAAATACCTAAAGCAAAAAGCCACATTAAATTTGCGTCTGGCCAATGAAATATCTTAAATAATGAAGAGAAGCTAAATAGTATTCCAAAGATTGTGCCTATAGTAACCATCAATTTATCTTTCATTGTATTTACTTCTCTTGTTTTTAATATAAAGAGGAGTGGTAAGAAAATTAAACTAATATTTAACATGGATAATAAAAGTATGGCGCTTGCGCCTGGCCAATGCATAATTTTGAAGAGGGAGCCTGCTATAAATCCTGCAACGGAAAGAGTTCCGCTATAAATCATAATTTTTTTCATAGTGTAATAGTTTTTGTGAGTTAATAATTGGAGAGTTTCTTCTTCAATTTCCCATAACTCATCTTTATAAAATGTTTTAATGGTAGTTTGATAGAAGCTCTCGAAGTCTCCATTTTCTTCGAGATTTTGCTCTATGATACAACAAATATGATCCAGGAGGTTTTGCTGCAGACTCTCCATCTCAACGCCACGTGCACCGATGTCGTTAAGAATGTAGTCTATTTGTTGGTCACTAAGTTGGTACATTATTTATGGAAGTTTTTAGAATTTTGTTATTGATTTTTTGACACTGATTATTTTTTAAACCGGATTCAAGCAACAAAAAACTCAATTCAAATAACTAATTATTATGCTGTATTTGTTTTAATATCTAACAAAAACTTCATGGTTTCCATAAAGTCAGCTAACTCGCTTACTTTTTCTTTTGTTTTTGTTTTTCCTGTCGGACTTAAACTGTAATACTTTCTCACACGCTTTCCAATAAATTCAGTTTCGGTGGTTACTAATCCATCAGCTTCTAAAGCATGTAAGGTTGGATATAATGCGCCTTCTGTAATTTGAATTTTATTGAAGGTTAATTCTTTTACACGTTGTGTAATTTCATATCCGTACATTTTTTTATTATCGGCCAACAGTTTTAAAACAATTGTTTTAAGTGTTCCTTTTATGAGTTCTGAAGAGTAAATCATGTAAATGTTTTTATTGTTTTTTAATTGCTACTCAGCATATTTATAGTTTCGTGGCTTGCTTCGGCAGTATTAGAACCGTTGTCTTCTGAAATGTTTAAATAAAGATAATGTTGCTGCTTTTCATATTTGTAAGGCTTTAGCAAGCCGTGTGTTAGCGTCAGTTTTTATTTCGTGCGTTTTGCCTCTATTTTATTTCCATTCTGTAATAAAAATAAATTTGAAATTTCTCCTTTTTCGTTCTTCTCAAACTGAATTTGTGCATCTACTACTTTTAGAAAAAACAACATTTCACTTTCTGCAAATATTGGCAATGCATTTTGTCCTGTCAATTGTGTAAATAATTGGTCTTTATCTAATGAAATTTTGATTTCAAAATCTTTTTCAACTTTATAAGTTCCAACATATTTTTGAAGTTGTTCAGTTGTAATAATAATTTCTTTTCTGATTTTTTGCACGGGCAATGGTTTATTATATAGAATACTTCTAATTGATTTTGCAGCAATTGAAACGTTGTCGTGATTTTGAAGTATTATTATTGTTTTATCATTTGTAATATGTCTTTCAATAAAAGTAACATAACCTGGCCAACCACCACTATGACTTGTGATTTTTCCAAAATCAGCATTGTCGTCTATTCCCCAGCCAAAACCATATTTTGTTTTAGATTCGTCTTTCAAAGTTGCTACTTCAAAAACTGCTTTCATTCCCTCTTGTGTCAGTAATTTATTGGTATATAATGCTCTATCCCATTTTAATAAATCATTTATAGTTGAATTAACAGTTCCGTCTCCAACAATGCCATCAAGCCAAATAACCATTTTCGTTTCTTTCAATTCGTCTGGTAAAAAATACTTTTTTAAACTATCCGAATAAACATAACCAAAAGCATAATTGTCAATTTTCTTTGGTGATAACCGACGAGTGTACACAAATGTATTTTGCATTTTCAACGGTTGAAAAATAGTCGTGTTTAGATAGTCAGCGTATGTCAAACCCGATGCTTTCTCAATTATTGATGCCAATAGTGCATAGCCTGTGTTGCTATATTCCCATTTTGTGTTTGGCTCAAATAATATTTTTGGTTGATGTTTACTAAATATAGTAATTATGTCTTTGTTAGTAGCAATTTTAGATTTGTCAAACAAGCTATCCATAAACTCCATATAGTCAGGCAGACCTCCAGTATGATTTAATAAGTTTCTAACAGTTATATCCTTATAAAAAGAAAGTTCAGGTAAGTATTTTTTAATGTCATCGTCTAAGTTCAACTTCCCTTTTTCTTTAAGAATCATTATCGCCATAGCTGTGAACTGCTTTGAGCAAGAGGCCAATTCAAAAATTGAATTTTCGTTCAATTTATCTTTTGTGATTTCGTTAGCAAGTCCAAAACTATTACTGTAAATAACTTTCCCTTTTTCTGCAATTAGAAAATTTCCATTGATTTTCTCTTTTGAATAAAGAGAATTGAGTAAACTGTCAATTTTTTGAATTCTGTCTTGTCCAAATCCAATATGTCCAATTAAAAGAAGTCCGATTGTAGTTGTTAATTTCATTTTTTATTTCTTGTTAATGTTATGTGAGTTATCTCGTAAAATTACCGCTATCATTTTATTAGTGTTATGCGTATGCTTGATAGGTATTTAATGATGATATAATTATATACTTAAGACAAAGATACATAATAATCTTATGCATTTGACTATTATGTCAAACTATTTAGTTAAATTATTGATAATTAATAAATTAAATTTTTTAAAAGTTTATTAGTTTATATTAACGTTGAACTCTTATCGTCTAAAAATTCTTTAACTTTAAACCTATGACTGAAGAGATTATTTTAAATCAAGCTACTTTTAATCCTAAAGTAAAAACCTACATTTTTTTTGTAGGCCTATTTTTTTTAATTGCCTCTGTCATCGGTTGGATTATAGTTCCATTTTGGTTATTTGGTTTAGGCCAATGGCTTAGTGGAAAGTTTTTTAAAACACTATCATGTCAAATCACTAACAAAAATTTAAAATTCTCAAAAGGATTAATCATTCATATCGAAAAAACAATTCCATTAGATAACATTCAAGATTTGTCTTTTATTGGCGGACCTATTTTACGCTACTTTGGACTAACTTTAATTAGAATTGAAACAGCCGGCGGCGGCGGTGCTGCGCATAATCAAAACATGATGAGTATGCTAGGTATTAATGACGCACAAAATTTTAAAACTCAAATATTGCAGCAACGTGAGCAAGTAATTAATCAAAAACATACTTATTCTAACGTTATTTCATCTGAACCAAAGCAAACTCAATTAATAGATAACACTCAACTTTTAATTGATATAAAAAACGAATTAATTGAAATCAAAAATGTATTAAAAAGTAATTTTATTCAAGGCAAAGCCGGAGAGTAAAAACTTATCACTATTCACTTATCACTATTCACTAAAAAATGTTCCTAATATTTGATACCGAAACAACTGGCTTACCGCGAAGTTACAGCGCTCCCTTAACTGATTCTGACAATTGGCCCCGTATGGTTCAAGTTGCTTGGCAGTTGCATGACGTGAATGGTAATTTAATTAATAGTAATTCAATAATTGTTAAACCTGAAGGTTATACCATTCCATTTAATGCGGTTCAAATTCATGGCATAACAAACGAACGTGCTATTGAAGAAGGACAAGATTTAAAAACTGTATTGATGGAATTTGTTAATATTGTTAGCCAATGCAAATATTTATGCGGACATAATATTGAATTTGATAATAATATTATTGGAGCAGAATTATTACGCTGTGGTTTAGAAAATATATTAGCTTCTAAACCTTTCATCGATACCAAAAATGATCAAACAACTGAATATTGTGCTATTCCTGGTGGACGAGGTGGTAAGTTTAAATGGCCAACTTTAACAGAACTTTATACTAAATTATTTAATGCTTCTTTTGAAGAGGCTCACAATGCAGCGTTCGACGTTTTAGCAACAGGTAAAGTATTCTTCGAAATTATTAAAACTGGAATTACTAAAGTTGAAGAAGTTTCAGATTTACAAACAATTAATTATGTTGAACCTGATTTAACGGAACTATACAAGCACGAACAAGCGTGGAAAGAAAGAAAAAATAAAAAGAATGATGCCTCTGTCACTTCAAGCGAAGTCGATAATTCATCGGTAGATTTTTCAAACATTAAATTCTCTCACTTACACAATCATTCGCAATTCTCTGTTTTGCAATCAACAAGTGATGTTGCTGATTTGGTTAAAAAAGCATTTGAATATAACATGCCGGCAATTGCATTAACAGATCATGGTAATATGTATGGGGCTTTTTTGTTTTGGCAAGCTATAGATAAACAAAATAAAGTAATTAAAGCAAATAATGAATTAATTGATAAGGGTGAAAAAGAAGGTGATAAAACAAATGAATTAAAATGTATTATTGGCTGCGAATTATTTGTTTGTAAAGATCATAAAGATAAATCCAAACAAGATAATGGCTATACACAAGTATTTATTGCTAAAAATAAAATAGGATATCAAAATTTATCCAAGTTAAGTTCCGTAGGATTAATCGATGGATTTTATTACGTTCCTCGAATTGATAAAACTTTATTAGTAAATTATAAAGAGGGTTTAATTGCAACTACAGGCTCTTTATCTTCAGAAATACCAAGTCTAATTTTAAATGTTGGAGAAGAGCAAGCTGAAGAAGTTTTTGTTTGGTATAAGGAACAATTTGGTGATGATTTTTATGTGGAGTTAAATCGCCATGATTTACAAGAAGAAGATCACGTAAATACAGTTTTATTAAATTTTGCTACAAAATACAATGTTAAATATTTTGCAGCTAACAGTAATTATTATTTAAATAAAAACGGATTTGATTCGCACGATATTTTATTGTGTGTAAAAGATAATGAGAAAAAAGCCACGCCAGTTGGAAGAGGCAGAGGTTTTAGAAATGGCTTGCAGAATAAAGAATTTTATTTTAAGTCGCCAAAAGAAATGATTGCTTTGTTTGCTGATATGCCTGAGGCTATTGAAACAACAAATGACATTGTAGCTAAAGTTGAACAATTTAAATTAGGTCGTGATATTTTATTACCAAAGTTTGAAATTGCTCAAGAGTTTATTGAAACTAACGAAGAAGAAATTAGGGCTTCTTGCTTAAGGATTATTGCATCAAAAGAACAAAGCTGGATTGATAAAAAATTATCGGCAGAAGACATTGAAGTTCAAAAAGTGGAGATGCGAATTATTGCCGAGCAGTTTATTTACATGTCTCATTTAACTTGGGAAGGTGCGCACAAACGCTATCCTGATATGACAGATTCTATTAAAGAAAGAATCTCTTTTGAATTAGCAACCATTGAGAGAATGGGTTATCCCGGATACTTTTTAATTGTGGCAGATTTTATTGCAGAGGCTCGTAAAATGGGTGTAGCCGTTGGTCCAGGCCGTGGTTCTGCTGCAGGTTCGGCCATTGCCTATTGTTTATGGATTACTAACGTTGACCCTATTAAGTTTGATTTACTATTTGAGCGTTTCTTAAATCCGGATCGTATTAGTATGCCCGATATAGATATTGATTTTGATGATGAAGGGCGTGGCTTGGTTATTGATTATGTAATTAATAAATATGGAGCAAATCAAGTTGCACAAATTATTACTTATGGTACCATGGGAGGTAAATCAGCAATTCGCGATACTGCCAGAGCGTTAGAGTTACCTTTACCTGATGCTGATAGATTAGCAAAAGCGTTTCCTGATTCGTTAGATGCTAAATTGAAGAAATTATTAAAGCCAGGTGGCATTGATCAAAAATATCTAGATGGTATTAAAGATAAACGGGACGTTGTTGAACAATCTCATAACTTCAGAAAATTATCAGAAGAAAAAACACCAGAAGCTGATGTTTTAAAACAAGCGTATGAATTAGAAGGTTGCTTGCGAAACATTGGTATACATGCTTGTGGGATTATTATTACACCGGATGATATGGTAAAATTTGTACCGGTTACCAAAGCAAAAGATAGCGAAATGTTAGTGACCCAATTTGATAACTCGGTTGCTGAAAACGCTGGTCTACTAAAAATGGACTTCTTAGGTTTGCGAACATTAACTATAATTAAAGATGCAGTTCGTTT
>JBILOV010000266.1:0-3205 GCA_044374335.1 Bacteroidia bacterium
ATAAGATAGCAAAAAAGCAGTCGTTAAAACTAATTTAGAGCCAATTTGATTTAGTTGTTTAGAAATTTTATAAGTAGCAAAAATTAAAATAATTAATCCAATTAAATTTGGAATACGCAAGGCAAATGGAGAAGAACCAAATAAGTGAAAACAAATATTTCCTAAAAAACTATTAAGCACATGATTATTTGCATCTACTGCCGAATAAAATGGCATGTAGTTCCCAGATTGTATAAAAAAGAAAAACGTAGCTGTTTCGTCATGATTAAACGGAACTAAATAACTTCTAAATGCTACTATTAAAAATGCAATAACTGAAGTAGTTATAAAAAAATACTTAAACGCTAATACTTTATTATGAATCAAATCCTTAATCAATAATAACACTTCTAGTTAATTTAGTCTATAAAAATAATCATAAAAAAAGCATTCGCTAACTTGCGAATGCTTTTCACTAAAAAAATTATATATTATTGAGGTGTAGCTGTTGGAGCTGCAGGTTGTGCAGCAGGCATAACTGCCGCCCCTGCTTTTGCCTTAGTAATTGAACCTCCTGTTTCGGAACTATCAACAGTATCTGCTTTTTTTGGAGTTGATAATAAACTAAATACTAATAATAAAATGGCTAATGTCCAGGTTGCTTTTTCAATAAAATCAGTACCACGACGGGCACCCATAATTTGATTTGCTGCTGAGAAATTACTTGAAATCCCTCCACCTTTAGAATTTTGAACTAATACTACTAAAATTAGTAATACACACACGATGATAATTGCTACTGTTAATATTGCTTGCATAATTTATTTGTTAGTTTTCAGTTTTTGTATTAGGGTTGCAAAGTAAACACTTTTTTGTGGAAATTTCAAACTTAATATTTCATATGCACGAATTGCTTTAGAAATATTTCCTTGTAAGGCATAAATTTTAGCTAAAGTCTCGGTGACTAAATGCTCATTCTCCAATAAACTCTGTTTTGCATCAACAGCCGGGGTAAAAAATTTGTTGGTACCTAATTTAATTCTACCTGGGTCAGATTCAATAATTTTATCAATAATTTGCTTGTTTTGAGCAAAATAAGATGGTTTTTTATCATTTTCTACTTTTTTCGACTCGTTTTCTTTATTTTCTAATGCTTCTGCAGGACTTGATTTTACATTAATTTGAAAAGTATGACTTTCTTTTTGAATAATTTTTAACCAATCAGTAAATGAACTAGGTTCAGTCACACCTTGGCGTAACTCTTTATCAAGTTCTGGTGTTTTAAGTACCTCAGTTTCAATATAAGACTGAATAATTCCTTTACTAATTTCCTGCTCAATGTTTTTATTTAATTTATCGATATCAAACACTGTTTCAGGAACTTCTGTTAAATTTTCAATAGATTTAATAATATTTATCTCATCATTACTTACTTCGTTTAAAACAGTCCTTTTTTCATTTTCAAAACTTGTACTAGAAACTGTATTTACATAAACAACCTTAATATCATTGTTTGTAATGCTTACAGAACCAACATCTTCCGAATTTTCAAACTCAAGTGATTCATTTTGTTTTTTTTCAACTAAATCAACTTTAGGAAACTCAATCTTTTCAGACTCAATTACTGGCATTGGTTCTACCTGATGCAATAATTCGTATAAAACGTTTCTACTATTTACTACTATGGCTGATTTACGTAATTGTTTTGAATAATTAATAGCCTGATATTTATGTAAGCCTTTGGTGTATAAAAGGTGGGCAGTTTCAAAAAATGGATACTCTTTTACCAAAACTTCTAAATCAGCTAAATGAGAAAGCTCAAGTTGCTGAGGCTTTTTAATAATATCTATAAATTGCTGTTGTTGCATTACCAATTATTAAAGGCTTTATTAAAAATATCTTCAGTTAATTGCCTGTTTATCTCAGTTAATAAAGCATCTTCCTGAGCAGAAATTGCAGTATTTGCTGGATAGTCAGAAAACCGAGAAAAGTTTTGTTCAAAATTTTTAGTTTCATCAAACTTATTAGTGTATTTAACACTTATAGTGATTGTTAATCTGTTTTTTGCAGCTTGATCATTACTTTGAATAGATACAGGAGCCACGTTATAATCTATAATTGATCCTTCAAATTGCAAATCTCCGTTTTGTTTCATAAGAGACAAATTGGTTTGTGTAGAAACCACATCACGTAATTTTTCAGTAAATTTTTGACTAATGGATGGGCTACCTAAAGTCGTTTTATTAGTAAAAAAACTAACAGAAATAGTTTTAGCCTCAATTGGTATGGTTGCACCATTTAAAGAATATTTAACCTTACAACTATTTAAAGCAAGTATTGCAATAAAACACAAAAATATGTAACCTGTTGTTTTCAATTAATAATATAAAGCAAATTTAGTAAAAATTCTTCCCCTCTCCTACTTCCAAAATCTCATTAAGTAGTGGTTCCATCTGCGTCGTTATTTTTGCCTAGAAAACAGTCATTTGCGAAATGCAAACTCCTATTTTAAAGCCTATAAAAATGCCTAGCATCTGATATTTTCTTGCAAGACTCAAAAATAGTGAGTTTTCTTGCTGACACTAAGTAGGGTATAATAATTGAAAACACTTTTTGATACCATTAGAAAACTAATCTTAGACAAAATATCGAATTTTAAAAGTCAAACCCTAAACCAATTACAAAACCTTGATTAAAATTATTATTAGGACCATAACCTAAAACATAATCAAATCTAATTATTTGAAAGATTTTTTCTACACCAAAATTAACTTCATAGTATTGATTCAATTTATCGTTAAATAAAACATGACCTCCAATAACTTCTTGAATTCTCGATTTTTTAAGTAATGGTATTTTATTAAAAATAAAGCCATTAAAATGGTGTTCTGCATGGGCTTCGGCATACCAATATTTTGTACTATATGTGTAATAAGGCAGTAACTTAAATGAATTTAAATAATTATTATTTGCCAATAATGTTTGGTTACCATCAAAGTGTTTATAATCCATAAATTCAACATATCGGCTGCTTAAAAAATAACCACCTTTTAACCGATAAGAAAAAGTCCCAAGTAATCCTAACTTAATATCATCATCCATACTTATTTTTAATAAATCATAATCAGCTATTGTATTTAAACCAGGAATAGCCTTTGTGTATTGTATATTAATAATTGGAAATTTATTGCTTTCAATTATTTTTTCATTTGGACGTGAAATATAT
>JBILOV010000267.1:0-3197 GCA_044374335.1 Bacteroidia bacterium
AAATCATGAATATTTGTTCACTTTCTCCTAAAAAGCTAAACACTAATTTAGATTTTAAACCTAATTCGTTTGATAGTTTAATTAATATGGTTGATAATACTAACGGATTAACATTAATACCAGAATTATATTATATGGATTTAGTAAAAGAAAAAAAATCAAAAGTGATTGATTTTAATTCTCCTTATCCAGTTAGGGAAGTTAGCTTAATTTTTAATAGACCTTTTGCCAAATTAAGATTAATAAATGCCTTAGGTGAAGAAATTAAACAAACTGTTTTACCAATATTGCATACAAGTAAATTAAAAAATAAGGAAATGATTATTGCAAAAATGTAATTACATAAACTTCAATAAGTATTGGTATTTTAAGGTTGTAGTATCTTGAGAAACTAATTTAAATCCTGATAATTTCATTTCGTTTATAATATCTTGTTGGTGAATTTTCATTTCATTAGGTGGACCTTGTTCAAAATCTCCTTTCTTAAAATCAACAATGACCATTTCACCATTTAGCTTTAATCCTTTTTTTACTAAACTAAAATAGTCTTTTCTATTTTCAATATGGTGATATACATCCACCATAAAAACAATATCAGCTTCCTTTTCGCCTATGGGAGGTTTTTCATATTCAGCTTTTCGCGAAGTTATATTATTTTTTTCCTCCTTTAAAATGCGGTTATCTATATATCTAATAAAACGCTCATCCACATCGGCCGCTATGATTTTAGCAGATGGTTCATTCATTTTAAACTCAAAATAGCCAGTACCAGCTCCAATATCAATAATAGTTTTGTTTTTTAAATCACCTAAAAAACGAATAACTTCTTCAGGTTTTTGCCATTCGTTTCTGTCAGCAGACTCAAAGTTTTTTACTAAATCTTCAAACGATGTTTTGTTCATGTGATGATTGGCATGCCCGTGTTTGTGTTCGTGCCCATCTTTTGACTCATGATGCTTGTGTTCGTTGTTTGATTGACAACCTAATAAAATAATTAATGAACTTGCTATAGTTATTAGTTTTAACATGATGTTGTATTTTGAGATTGTAAAGTTAATCATATAATTTTTATCAATATTATTTTTAACTTGCCTCACTATTTAATGCAAACTCTTTTAAAACATACACATACCATTCATCCTATTTCAAAAGTTGCCGAAATGGCTTTATTAGAAATTAGTAATGAAGTTCATTTTAAAAAAGGAGCTGATGTGCAACTGATTGGGCATACGTGTAAAACTATTTATTTTGTAAAAGAAGGTTGCGTTCGTATTTATTATTTTAAAGAAGATATAGATATTACAGAAAGCTTTGAATTTGAAAATGCCTTTGTTGCTAGAGCTGAAAGTTTATTTACTGGAAAGCCTTCTTTGAAAGCTATACAAGCTATTGAAGATTCTTCTTTAATAGCGATTGATTCAAATAAATTATTTCAATTATTTGATACCCATCATGATTTGGAACGCTTATTTCGTAAAATTATAGAAGCATCTTATGTGAACACGGTTAATCGTATTGAAAGTATACAATTTCATGCAGCTGACGAACGTTACCATGATTTATTAAAGGAACACAAAGATGTTTTACAAAGAGTTCCTTTAAAATATATTGCCTCTTATTTAGGAATTACGCCTGTTAGCTTGAGTAGAATTCGATCCCAAAAATAATTTCTTATCATATGTAAAGTAGTTCTGGTTTTACTCAAAGTAATTTTGTGGCATGCAACTCACTAAATTAGGACTAAAAGAAAACTGGAAACAATTTACACTACTGGTTATTATTAATGCCTTTGTGGGCGGTATGGTAGGATTAGAACGAGCGATTCTTCCTCAAATTGCTGATGAAGAATTTCACATGGCTGCTAAAACAGCTATCTTATCGTTTATCATTGTTTTTGGTATTGTAAAAGCCATTACCAATTATTTTACAGGAGTATTAGCAAACAAAGTTGGTCGAAAAAATCTATTGGTCATTGGTTGGTTATTTGCTTTACCTGTTCCTTTTATTTTAATGTTTGCTAATCATTGGAATTGGATAATTGCAGCTAATATACTTTTAGGAATAAATCAAGGTTTAACATGGAGCAGTACGGTTGTCATGAAAATTGATTTAGTTGGGGAGAAGCAAAGAGGATTCGCCATGGGCCTAAATGAATTTGCAGGATATGTATCAGTTGCAGTTGTTGCCTTTTTAACCGGATGGATTGCACATGAATATGGTTTAAGACCCTATCCGTTTGTTATTGGCATTGCTTTATCAATAGTAGGTTTATTAGGAAGTTGGTTTTTTATAAAAGACACGAAAACTCATGTAAACATTGAATCTAATTCAACCGATATCCCTTTAATGAAAAATATTTTTTGGGAAACCACTTGGAAAAATAAAAATTTGGGTTCCGTTACACAAGCAGGTTTAATTAACAATTTGAATGATGGCATGGTTTGGGGAATTTTTCCCATACTTTTATTTCAAAAGAATTTTAGCTTAGAGCAAATTGGAATAATTACCGCAACTTATCCGGCAGTTTGGGGAATAGGGCAACTAGTAACTGGTAAAATGGCTGATTATTTTTGTAAAAAAAAGTTATTGTTTACCGGAATGTTATTACAAGGATTAGCATTATTAGTTATTCCATGGGCTCAAACAATGACACATTATATCATTTTGTCGGTTATTTTAGGTTGGGGAACCGCTATGGTATATCCCACATTTTTAGTAACGGTTTCTGAAAATACAAATCCCATAGATAGACCAAAAAGCTTAGGAATCTTTCGTTTGTGGAGAGATTTAGGTTATGCCATTGGAGCTATTCTAACAGGTATTATAGCAGATGTTTTAGGTATTAGTGCCTCAATAATAGCAATTGGATTTTTAACGCTTTTGTCATCATTAATCATAAAGTATAGAATGCGATGCAAAACAAATGATTATAGAAAAATGTTTGATTGGTTATTTATAAAATAAAAATCAAAAGAAACAATGTTTCAATTATTTATAATTAGACTTATAATGATTTAAAAAAAGTTGAGATACTAAAAGTAAATTATCTATTTTTTAGGATTTATCACATCGTTTCTATTCATTAAAAAAATATTTCAGTATAGCATTATAATAAAGTTTAATAAGGTAATACTTTATTTCCGGAGTTGATATTTATCATAAATAATATATTCAAACTAATCTAAATTTATGAATTA
>JBILOV010000269.1:0-3196 GCA_044374335.1 Bacteroidia bacterium
CTGTTTATGCAACTGTAACTTATACTAATGCCACTGGTGCTGTATCAACATGTAGCTCCTCTGATGAAGTTACTGTTTATGTTGTAACGCCAACTCTAACAATTATTCCCAGCGTTACCTGTAATGCCAACAGTTCGCATAGTTTTACGGTTACTGTTAATCCTACTCCAGTAACTTCTTATATATGGTCAATAAAAGATGTACTCACAAATACCATCGTGCCTATAACAGGCTATGGCTTATCGTCAGCGTCACCTACTATTAATTTTCAAAATGTTACCCGTGATGTTTACGTATGTGCGGTAGCTGTAAATAGCGCTGGTTGCCAATCGGCCCCGCAATGCTATTACTTTACAAATTGCTGCCCTACAGCAACTAATGTTATAAAATATGCTAATACAACCTACAATACTACAATTGCTTTAGCTTCTGCAACAGGTACAAATGCAATTGCCTTAGGGGGCACTATTACGGTAAATTCAGGCGGTAATTTAATTATTACTTCTAAGGATGTGAGGATGGAACCAAATACAAAAATTGTATTAAATGGTACAGGTCGTATAACATTAAATAGCGATTATATTCATGGATGCGATTATATGTGGGACGGTATTTACGCAAATACAACTGGCTTAGTTTCTTCTCAACTCGTGAGATTTGAAGATGCGAAACGTGTATTTATAGATTCGCTAGGTACTGTTTCATTGAATATTGTTACATCATACTTCAATAAAAATAATATGGGCATTGTAATAAAAGCTGCAAAATCTCCAAGTAGCGCTGTTACAATAAGAAACAATTTATTCACATGTAGCAGTATTCCTAAAACAGGTAGTGTACCATATATACCTGCAACAGCTAACCTTGCAAATGCCACAATTCTAGGCGCTTATCCTAGTGTAAACATGACGGCTCCATACAATACATTAAAATCATATTGCGGTGTTTATATGGCTAACGCATCTCATATTGGCAAGCCAAATTCTGCTATTACAATAGGCGCAACTACAAATGGCAGCGAAAACGTTTTTGATAAAATGCAATATGGTGCATTTGAATATGTTTCAAACATGGTATTTCAAAATAATGTATTTCAAAACATTAAAAGTACTATTGCTCCTACTGCAGGTGGTTCAAACAATGCCGCGGTTTTAGTTTTTGGTCCTTTGTTTGGGGGCGGCCCTTATTATACACAAATAGGCGGTTCTACTACAGCTTTTAAAAATACATTTAAGGATAACGACTATGGAGTTTCAAATATTTTACAAAGTGCTTTATTGGTAGAAAATAACCGTTTCGAAAATCAAGTTACAGGAATTTATGTGTCTGTAAATAATAACGGTAGTGCGGTTAGTGTTGGTCATAATAAATTTGTGAATAACAAAATTGGTATCAACTTCGACCAAAACTCAAATATTGACGCTACCATTTTAGAAAACTGGATGGATAACACATCTGCTCAAGGTACTTATGCCGATAACTTTGCTATACGTTGTACAGAATCTGTTCCAACAACTAATCCTGCTACAAATGCAAAATATTATATCAACAATAATTACATCAATGGTTATTACAATGGTATTACTACTAAACTAACCTATCAATCTACTATCACTGATAATGAAGTTCATATGCGTCCTGATATTACAGCATATCATTTTCAATCGGGTATTTGGATTGAAGCATCAAATACTAATTTAGTTACTAAAAATTTAGTAGATATGCCAAGCTCTAATCCTTTACAATGGTGGCAGTATGGTATTTTTACAGCTGGCTCAACAACTCCTAAAATTAGATGTAATAATATAAATTATTTAGGTGTTGGTATTATTGCTAATGGATTAAATTATACAACACCTGGAGATGGTATTAACGGTAATAGTATGAGTAATAACGGTTATGGCTTTTGGTTAAATGCTCAAGGAGAAATTGGGGATCAATACACAACCAATACATCTACAAGTGCTGATAACTCTTGGACTAATTGTGGTACAGAAACTTTTGCTAATCAAGGATGTAATAACTTTAATGGTGGTCTTGGAGCAAAATTTTACACTCGTTCAACTGCCAATTATTCTATTTTAAATCCAACAAGATATGATTTAAGTGTTCCTTTGTTATCTGGTATTGTTGCCTCAAATATAGCGAGCGGCGCATGCTATAATAGTCTTTCTACACCCACTTTAAATTTAAGGGCATCTGGTAATAATGACAAAAAGTTATTAATTCAAAATGCGGATGAAATAGCAAACGGTAGTATTGTTTTTGCTGATAATAACGAAAGTTTAAAACAAATTGCTCGTAAACAATTATATAGCAATTTAGCTTTACAGCAAATCGACCAAAACATTAGTCCTGATATTAATACTTTTGCTAATAACTGTAAACAAAATGAATTAAATAAATTCTTTTTAGTAGATAGTTTAATTAATACAGGCGATAGCTCTAAATTAAATTTAGCAACTGTCATTAATAATAGTATTAATACTACTAACAGTGATGTAGATGCTACACAACAGCAATTCAATACATTGTATATTAATTATTTAAAAAACAATCGGAAAGCAAAATCATCTGATGTTGTTGATTTCGAAAACATCGCTTGGTTATGCCCTAATATCAATGGTCATGCAGTATATCAGGCACGTAGTGTGTTATTTAATATCACTAAACAACAATATGTAAATGGGTGCGAAAAGGGTGATGCTAATTCATCTCATCGTTTTGCATCTTCTGTAATTTCTAACACAACTTCATCTGTTAAATTATTCCCTAATCCAAGTAATGGAAATATGACCTTACAAACAGATGATGATTTAAATTATACTATTACAGTGTATAATTTATTAGGCGAAATAGTATTTGAATCTTCTGTTTCAAATAAACAAAGCATTAATTTAAATAATCTATCTTCGGCTACTTACATTGTTCATATTCTTAACAATGGTAATTTAGTCAAAACCGAACGTATTAGTATTATTCATTAATTCCTTATCTTTACAGGGAGCCAAATGGCTCCCTATTTTTTTAATGAAGTACCACCTAAAATATTTTTTTCTTTTTTTCTTTTTTTCTTTTTTTCTAAAAGGGCAGGTTAACCTTGTTCCTAATCCTTCTTTTGAGGACACCGTTGGCAAGTGCTTTTCTCACATGGCTTCGAGTTCAGCAAAGTACTGGAGCACTAACCATGTATTTA
>JBILOV010000268.1:0-3196 GCA_044374335.1 Bacteroidia bacterium
TTTACGTTAATATTAAGTTTACCTTTACATTCCATAAAATTGTACTCGTAAATAATAAACAGATATTTTATAAATTAAAAAAAGTTAAACATGTACGCAAAAACTTTAGGTCAATTTATCATTGAAAAACAAAACGATTTTCCATTTGCAAAAGGCGAATTATCGCGTTTATTAAGAGACATTGCTATTGCAGCAAAAATTGTAAACAGAGAAGTAACTAAAGCGGGCTTAGTAGAAATATTAGGCGAAACTGGTGATACAAATGTACAAGGCGAAAGAGTAAAAAAACTAGACGTTTTTGCTAACGATCAATTTATTGCAGCTTTAAAAGCAGGCGGAGAATGTTGTGCTATTGCCAGTGAAGAAAACGAAGATATTATTCCTATTGATTCTGAAATTTCTAAAAATGCACGTTACGTTGTGGCGATGGATCCATTAGATGGATCTTCCAATATAGACGTCAACGTTTCTATTGGAACTATTTTTTCAATCTATCGTCGCGTTAGCTTAAATGGACCGGGAACTTATGAAGATTTTATGCAACGAGGAACTGAACAAGTAGCTTCCGGATATATTATTTATGGTTCCTCAGCTATGTTAGTTTACACTACAGGTAAGGGCGTTAATGGCTTTACTTTAGATCCAAGTATTGGCGAATTTTGCTTATCCCATCCAAACATGCAAATGCCAAAAAACGGTAAAACATATTCTATCAATGAAGGGAATTACTTACACTTCCCTGAAGGCGTAAAAAAATATATTAAATATTGCCAAGAGGAAGATTTAAATACAAATCGTCCATACTCTAGCCGTTACATTGGTTCTGGCGTAGCTGATATTCACCGTAATTTAATTACAGGAGGCATATATATCTATCCTAAAACAACAAAATCTCCAAAAGGGAAATTACGTTTATTATATGAATGTAACCCATTAGCATTTATTATTGAACAAGCAGGTGGTGTTGCAACTGATGGTTATAAGCGAATTATGGAACTTGATATGTCGGAATTACATCAAAGAACACCCCTATTTTTAGGGTCAACTGAAATGATGAAAACATCCATGACCTTTATGGAAAAATATAAAGAATCTTAAAATTCTGTTTGATTAAACTTTCATTAAACATCTCTCTTAATTTTTGTTATTATTTACTAAATTAGATTTTTAATGGAGTTAACCGACATATCGGAAAGTGACGTAAAGCAAGCGTTTTACAGTTCAACAGAAAAAGCACACATCATTGCTTGTTGGATTGGTATTGTATTAAATATGGCTTGGTTTGCAAGCGATTATTTGGTTTTGCCAAATTATTGGATTCCATTTTTAGGATTTAGAGTTGCTGTTTCAGGTATAAGTGTAGGAGCTCTGCTTTTAAAAAAACAACTCAATATCAGTATTTTTACCTGCGCCTTTATTTTGGTGTTGGGTATATCAATTCAAAACGCATATATGTGGAGCGTAATGGATGTAGCACATTTACAAAAACACGCGTTTGCTTATATCGCTTTATTTATTGGTGTTGGCATGCTGGTATTATGGAATTTTAAACTATCGCTCATATTGTTAATTATTACTATTATTAGTAATATTTTATTTTATAAAATCAATAGCAAATTAAGTCTTGATCAGTTTTTAATTAATGGCGGAATGTTAACTCTAACGGTTGCCATATTTTGCGTGTTCTTAATTAGAAGTCGTTACAGGTTAACTTATAAGGAAATTAAAAGTAGATTAGAATTAGAAAAATCGAAAACACTTATCCAATTTCAAAAAGAAGAAGTTGAAGAAAAAAATAAAGAAATTACAAGTAGTTTGAGATACGCTAAGCGCTTACAAGAAGCACTACTTCCTCCCAAAAACTTATTGGATAGTTTTTTTAATACTAACTATTTTATTTTATATAATCCACGCGACATAGTAAGTGGCGATTTTTACTGGGCTCGTCAAATAAAAACAACACCCACAGAGGGAAAATCAAAAGATTATTTATTACTAGCTGTTGCTGATTGTACGGGGCATGGCGTTCCTGGAGCATTTATGAGTTTATTAGGATCTAATTTTTTAAATCAAAGTGCAGTCGAAAAAAACATTAACTCTCCGGCAGATGCCTTAGATTTTTTGAATCAAAAAATTATTACAACTCTTAATCATGGTTATGGTGAAGAAGAAATCAGAGATGGAATGGATATTTCGCTTATTGCCATTGATTTAGAAAGTAAACAATTAGCATATTCTGGCGCCAACAATCCCATTTATATTATTCGCCATAAAACGTTAGAAACACTTAAAGCAACTAAACAAGCCATTGGCAATATGAACAATATTGTTTTGCAATTTAGTAATACCAACTATCAATTAGAATCCAATGATTGTATTTATTTATTTACTGATGGGTATGCCGATCAATTTGGCGGACCAAAAGGAAAAAAATTAATGCGAAAATTATTTGAAGAAACGTTAATTGATTATTCTGACAAAAGTATGCCTGAACAAAAACATGAATTAGAGGTTACATTTAAAAATTGGAAAGGTGATTTAGAACAAGTAGATGATGTGTGTGTAGTTGGACTTAGAATATAAAAAAAGCTTTAATTTTACAAATAATGCTTACAATGCAGCATAGTCTGTTGTTTTTAAAACAGTACCATTTTCATCCCACTGTATCCAAGTACCAACTTTCTCACCATCTTTATATTCCATTTTAAATAACTTCATTCCTTTGTCATCATAAACCATCCAAGAACCATCTTTTTTATCGTTTTTATATGATGCCTCGGCAATTAATAAACCGTTAGAATTGAAACGAGTCCATAAGCCAAATTTCAAATTATTTTCATAATTGCCAACTTCTCTTTTAGTACCGTTAACATTATACTTGATTACTTCACCATTTAATTTACCATCTTTAATATTCAATGTTTCTTTAACTGTTCCATTCTCAAAATAAACAGTTTGCACACCTGAATAAGCTACTTCATTTTGAAAATACAAACCATTTTTAATAACAATTTCTTGAGAAAAAGCGATGCTTACTATAAACGAGCATACTAATAGAATTAAATTTTTCATAATTATAGGTATTAGATATTAGAACTTTGAAACTCTCTAAATGAATTTCTAATACAATATTACGAAAACAAGAAGCGATTGTTACAATAGTAACAAAAAATTAACCTTAACTTTACATTAAAAC
>JBILOV010000270.1:0-3183 GCA_044374335.1 Bacteroidia bacterium
ATCACTTCTGCTGGTTATAAGATTTTTTTGAATCCAGAAATTAAATGCAAGTATTTTGTTAGAGCTTCTTTTAATAAATTATACAAGCAGTATTTTCAATATGGCTATTGGAAAGTGTATGTAAATGTGTTGCATAAGACGATTACTACTTCTAGGCAAATTGTTCCGGCAGCTTTTGTGGGCTATTTATTTATTTTATTATTATCATTATTAATTGGAATAAAAGTGTTTTATTTCCTTAGTTTATTTTTGGTTTTGTATCTTTCAATGGCAGGTTTTATGGCTTTCCGACAAAATACAAATCCAATAACAGCTATTAAAATAGTCTATACATTTTTTATACTTCATTTCAGTTATGGTTTGGGTTATTTAAAGGGAATTTTCGACTTTATTTTTCTTAAAAAATCTATCAAAAAAAACGAAAGTTTATCTCGGTAAATCATGTTAGTAAAACTTAAAAACATATATCTTCAGTTAGGTTTTAATTTACCACTACTTATTGCATTTTTATTGCCATTCGGTATTAACCATGCGTTTTTAATTATAATCTGGATGATTTCTTTTTTTGCTTTTGATAATATAAAGCAAGGATTTAAAACTATTTTTAATAGTAAATGGTTTTATGCGTTATTAGTTTTCTTTTTAATACATGTATTGGGCTATTTATTTTCTGAAGATAAATCAGACGCATTAAATGCCATAGAAATTAAATTAGGTTTTTTAGCATTCCCAATTTTAATTTTCTCATCTCAATTTAATGATATTAAGATAAAAAAAATAGTTATTTCATTTGTTTCAGGATGTATTTTATCAGCTGTAATATGTTTTTTTAGAGCCTTTTATTTATACTTTTTTGAAAATGTCAATGCTTTTTTTTATTCTGATTTTAACTACTTTTTACATCCCAGTTATTTTGCTATGTATTTAGTTTTTGCTCAATTAATTGTGATGCTGTTTTATCCAAAATGGTTAGCTCATTTGTCTCAGTTAAATATAAAATTAGGTTTTATGTCGATTATAATTTTAACATCAATCTTTTTATGTTCTTCTAAAATGGGCTTAATTACAGCATTTTTACTGTTACCATTAACATTTTGTGTTATCTTGTATAATAAGGGTTACAAAAAAGTTATTATGAGTTTAGTTATAGGTCTTTTTGTATCAATTGCCGCAGCTTATAAAATTTTTCCAACTCCTTTTGAAAGAATTAAAATAGCTTTTAAAGTAACAACTTCTGTCGAAAAAATTGATAAAACAGATGCGGAAAGTACAGCGGTTAGAATTTTAATTTGGCAAGAATCTGTAAAATTGATTAAAGATAATTTTTGGTTAGGAACTACAGCTGGTGATGCAAATGATAAGTTAATTGAAGCATACAAAAAAGATGGTTTAACTGGAGCTCTCATAAAAAAATTAAATGCCCATAATCAATTTCTGCAAACGTTTATAGGAACGGGTATAATTGGATTTTTACTTTTGTTATTAATAACCATTGGAACATTAATTTATGGGTTTGTTAAAAAGAATTATATACTAGTCTTATTTAGCATTTTAATTTTTTTTAATTTTTTAGTAGAATCAATGCTTCAAGCTCAAGCTGGATTTATTTTCTTTGTATTTTTTTTATGTTTACTTTTAAAATATAATTTAAATCAACTATCAAAAAAAATTATGACTAACCAATAAAAATTTAGGTATGATACCTTTTTCCCCACCACGAATAGATGATAAAATTATTGCTGAAGTAACCGCTGCACTAAAATCAGGATGGATTACAACAGGGCCGCGAACTAAAGATTTTGAGAAAAAGTTGACAGTTTATTGTGGAAATAAATCCACCCTTTGTTTAAATTCTGCAACTGCAGGTTTAGAAATCATGTTGCGTTGGTTTGGAGTAGGAGCAGGCGACGAGGTTATTTTACCGGCTTATACATATTCTGCAACAGCTAACGTTGTTATTCATTGCGGCGCAAAACCAGTATTTGTAGATGTAAATGTAGATGACTTTAATATAAATGTTTCTAATATTGAAAAAGCAATTAATGAAAAAACAAAAGTAATTATGCCGGTTGATTTTGCTGGTTTTCCTTGTGATTATGATGAAATTAATGCGTTAGTTATTAAACATAAATTGCAATTTAAACCAAATTCTAAAAATCAGGAATTGCTTGGTAGAATTATGGTGTTGTCAGATTCTGCGCATTCTTTTGGCGCAACTTATAACAATAAAAAATGTGGATCGTTAGCTGATGTTTCAGTGTTTTCTTTTCATGCTGTCAAAAATTTAACTACTGCCGAAGGTGGCGCTGTTGCTTTAAATTTCCAGGCTCCTTTTGATAACGAAGAAATTTATAAATATTTGTGTATGTATACACTTCATGGTCAAAATAAAGATGCCTTGGCTAAAACCCAAAAAGGGAATTGGAAATATGATATTGTTGAAGCTGGATACAAATGTAATATGACTGATTTATCAGCTGCTATTGGTCTTATAGAATTAGAACGTTATGATAATGATACCCAATTAAAGCGTAAGCAAATATTCGATTGGTATAATCAAGCTTTCTCAAAAGATGATCGCTTTCAAATTCCTACTCATATTACAGATACTAAAAATGGATGTTTTCATTTATATCCATTAAGAATAAAAGGAATTACAGAAGTACAACGTGATGCCATCATGAAAGAAATTTTTGATTGTGATGTATCTGTTAATGTTCATTTTATTCCAGTTCCCGCAATGACTTTTTATAAGAATTTAGGATATGACATAAAAAACTATCCAGTTACTTACGATAATTTTAGCCGTGAAATCTCATTGCCTGTGTTTTATGATTTATCTGCAGAACAAACTCAAACGGTAATTAATGCGGTTATTAATTCAGTGCTTAAAATTTTAAATATTTAGGGCGTGTCCCTACGGGTCGGGCTTTACGCTGCAATCTTTTTTCGTACCTCAAAAAGGATTTGCGCTTCAATCCCTCACGCAAATACTACTAATTAAAAGTCATATTTTTATTTCACATTCATAAATAAATAGTAAATTGTTAAAACGCTTTTTCGACATAATAGCCTCTTTTACAGGAATCATCATACTTCTGCCATTCTTACTTATCATTGGTGCTTTAATGATTGTAACTTGTGGATTTCCCATATTTTATCTTCAAACTAGAGTAGGAAAAA
>JBILOV010000043.1:0-12007 GCA_044374335.1 Bacteroidia bacterium
TTTCAGATCACTTAAACGATAAACTAAAAAGAGCGGTTATTTTACCCGATGCGGTTCATAGCGACCATTGCCCTGTTTTAGTGGAGATAGAATTCTAAACTATTTACTAGTAATCTGTTAAAAATTTACCTACAATAATTATGTTATGATTTTTTACTAAATGCTCTTAAATATTTCTAAATCCTAACATACTTAATCTGAACAGTTCACATCTTTTCAATCAAATAATACACATTGCATTTTTGATATGTATTTTTTCAAGAACCTAACTATTTAAAAAATTTTAGATTTAAAGTTTATATTTGTAATAGTAATGAAGCCAAATATCAAAAAAATATTTATTCCATTAATTGCCGTATTGTGCGCTTTAGGATTAGCATATTGTTCGGGCGAAAATAAAAAAAACCGAGAAGGGAGTGAAGGAAAAGGAGGAATTTATATTGGTGGAGTAATGCGAATGAATGAGGTTGAAGCATTTAAAAGTTTAAATCCGCTTGCTGTAAATGAAATTGTAGGATTTCATATTGGAGGTCAGATGTTTGAGGGGCTTGTTAAGTTTAACCAAACTGATTTGTCTATTATGCCGGCAATTGCTCGTTCTTGGGAATCTAACCCTAATCAAACTGAATGGACTTTTCATATTCGTCAAGGAGTTTATTTTCATGATGATGCCTGTTTCACAGATGGAAAAGGAAGATTAGTTACGGCAAATGATATTAAAATTTGTTTTGATAAATTATGTACATCAGATGCTGCAAATGCGCAATTTGATGTAACCTTTAAAGATAGAGTTGTTGGTTCAAACGAATGTTTTGAAGCCTCTAAAACAGGAAAAAATACGGGCGTATCAGGTGTTAAAGTTATAAATGATTCAACAATGGTTATTTCATTAAAAAATCCATTTGCAGGCTTTTTAAATATTTTAGCAATGCCTGGATGTTGGATATACCCTAAAGAAGCAGTTACTAAGTACGGTTTAGATTTACGTACTCACCCTGTTGGAACTGGTCCTTTTTTCCTAGAAACCGTTAAAGAAGGTGAAGTTTTAATTATGAAAAAGAATGTAAATTATTACGCTTATGACAAGGATGGAAACAAATTACCCTATTTAGATGGCTTAAAATATACATTTATTCGTGAGAAAAAAGCTGAAATATTAGAATTTAAATCCGGTAACTTAGATATGATTTATCATTTGCCAGTTGAAATTTTCCCTGAGATAATGGGATCTTTGGAGCAAGCTAAACATCGTAAAATAGAATTTCAAGTATTAAATTCCCCCGCATTCAAAACTGATTATTTAGGTTTTAATACTACTAGTAAAGCATTTAACAAAAAAGAAGTTCGTTTGGCATTTAATCATGCAATTGATAGACATAAAATTGCAGATTTTACTCTTCAGGGAGAAGGTAGTTCGGGCGACTATGGTATTGTGCCTTATGTTGACGTATTTGAAAAAGATGGGTACAATTTTAAGGGATTAAAAGGCTATAAATTTGATGTAGCAAAAGCAAAAGAATATCTTAAAAAAGCAGGCTATCCAGATGGCAAAGGATTTCCAAAAGTTACACTACAAATTAACAGTGGAGGCGGTAATAATATATTAATTGCTGAAGTTATTCAAAAGATGTTAAAGGAGAATTTAAATGTTGATGTCGAAATTAATACGGTTCATTTTGCAGAACATATTGAGCAAGTAACTTCAGGTAAAACGGATTTCTTTCGGTTTGCTTGGGTGGCTGATTATCCTGATCCTGAATCATTTTTAACTATATTTTATGGCAAACATGTACCACGTGGAAATAGCGAAAAATCATTTGTAAATTATACAAGATTTAATAATGCTCGTTTCGATTCATTATTTGCATCTTGTTTTATTGAGCCTAATAAAGCTAAGCGTTATGCTGTATTATCTCAAGCAGAACAAATATTATTGGATGAGGCACCATTTATGCCTATATTTTATGATGAGAACTTTCGTTTAGAGCAATTGAACGTTCGTAATTTTCCTGAAAACGCTATGAATTATATGGATTTATCAATGGTATATTTAATACCTAAAGATAAAATGCTAAAAAAATAATCTTTATAAGTTTTTTAATAAAAACGTTCCACAATCATTGTAAAGATTTTCGCTACAACTACTCACGCGCGTTTATTTACTTGGTTGAATTAAATCCCACAAATTGCCATACAAATCAGCAAACACCAAAACAGTTCCATGTGGTTTGCTAGTTAGTTCTTCAACAATAGTAACTTTTTTTTCTAATAAATTTTGGTAATCTCTTGCGATATCATCCGTGTATAAAAACAAAAATACGCGTCCACCTGTTTGATTACCTACTCTATTTTGTTGTTCCTCATTACTTGCTTTTGCTAGTAATATACTTGTTCCCGTGCTGCCTTGAGGCGCTATAATTACCCAACGTTTAGTGGGGCTCATGACTTTGTCTTCTACTAAAGTAAAATGTAATGTTTGAGTATAGAATTTTATGGCTTCATCGTAATCGTTGACTACTAGGGCTATATGGGCGAGGGATTGGTTCATTAATTTTTTAAATAATTATTGTATAATAATTTTTCCACCACCTATTTTTCCATTATTTTGAAGAAGTATAAAATTGTATAATCCGCTTGCAAGATTTGATGTTTTTATTTTGCTCTCTCCCTCTGATATTCTTTGTTCATGAATTTTTTGACCTGTTGAGTTAATTAAAATTAAATCGCCGTTAATAAATTTATCTTCTATATTAATATTAAACTCGCCATTATTTGGATTAGGAAAAATTGAGAATTTGAATTTACTTTTTGTGTATTCATTTTCTCCTAACACACAGTTGTTTACATTACAAATAACTCTAATCCTATGATTATTTTTATCACATATATAAATATTCCCTTGGCTATCTGAAATTGCATTTTTCGGATAATTTAGATCAGCTAGATTCGCAAGACCACCATCACCTGTATATCCACCAATTGAACTTATTCCTGCAATTGTTGTTATTATCCCTAAATTATCTACTTTTCGAATTCTATTATTTCCAATATCTGAAATATAAATATTATTAAGAACATCTACTGATAATCCGTAAGGAATATCTAGCATGGATGAAATCGCTGGACCATTATCGCCTAAGCCTGCAGTTCCTAATCCGGCAAATGGATTAATAATGCCAGCTGAATTAATTTTTCTAACATTTTTAATATAACCACCACAAATGTATATGTTATTATTTGCATCTGCCGCAACTCCGACAGGTAAAGGGAAAGATGCAGATATAGCATTTCCGCCATCACCGCTGTAAGAATTAAGTCCATTACCAGCAATTGTTGAAATTATTCCTGAAGTATTTATTTTTCTAATTCTATAATTATATGTGTCGGCAAAAAATACATTCCCTGAAAAATCAACTGTAATACCATTTGGACTGTTTATTTCTGCTAAAGTTGATTGTCCGCCATCACCCGAAAAACTAGGCACCCCTGTTCCGGCAAGTGTTGTTATAATACCAGCTGAATTTATTTTTCTTATTCTATTATTTCCGTTATCTGATATGTATATGTTGCTATTTTGATCAACAGTAATCCCTAAAACATAATTTATATTCGCTGAAATAGCGAGTCCACCATCCCCTGAAAAACCTGCAATTCCATTACCTGCAACAGTAGTAATTATTCCATTTGTATTTATTTTTCTAATCCGGTTATTACCATTATCTGCAACATATACTGCGCCTAAATTATCAACGGCAATTGCTGAAGGGTAACTTATTTGAGCTAGTGTAGATGAGTTATTATCACCTGAATACCCTGCTGTTCCTATTCCTGCGACAGAATATATGTTTTGTGAATTTAAAGCAACATTAAAGGTAACTAAATACAAAAAAATGATTGATTTTATGTTTTTTTTCATGTCCGTCTTTTCATATTGTTACTATTTATTGCGTTGATTTTTGTTAATGTACATCAATCAATCGTCGCAATCACCTTCAACTCAATTCCAATAGGAGTTGGCAAGCAATTAATTTCGATAGTAGTGCGGCAAGGAGGATTTTCATTAAAATACTCAGCCCAAAGCGCATTATAAATTTTAAAGTCATCTTTCATGTTGGTTAAAAAAACTTGTACGTCCACAATTTTATCCCAGCTACTGCCAGAGTCTTCTAAAATATACTTTATGTTACGAAATACGCTATGGCATTGCGCAGCAATATCGTAAGAGAGAATGTTTCCGTTTTCGTCTAATTCAACACCTGGTATTTTTTTTGTACCACGTTCGCGCGGACCAACACCGCTTAAAAATAATAAATTACCAACACGGCGTGCGTGAGGATATAAACCAACAGGTTCAGGGGCTTTTGATGATTCGATAGAGTTACTCATTTTGTAAATTTTAAATATGGATTATAGTTTTACGAATTACGATTACGAATTTTAATACAAATCTGTGTATGCTGTGTTTGTTAAGTGTTTTGTTTATTATTTAAAAGCATTCCAACCTTGTGCTGAAATAGGGTGAGAAGTGCCAGCTTTAGCTATTAAGTTAATCCCACTTTCTTTTGGCGTCATGTGTCCAATAATGGTAAAATCAGGTAAATGTTTTATTTTATCATAATCTGCCATTGGTATGGTAAATAATAATTCATAATCTTCGCCACCACTCAAGGCGCAAACCGTTGGGTCTAAATTAAACTCACGGGCAGTATCAAATGTCTGTGGATCTAACGGAATTTTCTCTTCATATAATTCGCAACCTAAATTTGATTGTGTGCAAATGTGCATTAATTCAGATGCTAAACCATCGCTCACATCAATCATGCTCGTTGGTTTAATGTTTAAGCCTTTTAGCAATTCAACAATATCTACACGCGCTTCTGGTTTTAACTGACGTTCTAAAATATAGTCGCTACCAACTAAGTCAGGTTGTACATTAGGGTTATCTTTAAATACAAATTTCTCTCTTTCTAAAATTTGTAAGCCCATATAAGCGCCTCCTAAATCGCCGCTTACACATAGCAAATCTTTTTCCTGAGCACCATTTCTGTAAACAATATCTTCTTTATTTGCTTCACCAATTACAGTAACGCTAATCACTAAACCACTGGCAGTTGAGGTTGTATCTCCACCAATTAAATCAACATTGTATTTATTGCAGGCAAAAATCATCCCTGCATACAATTCTTCTAAAGCCTCTACTGAAAAACGGTTAGATGCTGCAATACTTATTGTGACTTGTTTTGGAGTACCATTCATGGCACAAATATCAGATAAGTTAACAATGATGGATTTGTACCCTAAATGTTTTAAAGGCACGTAGGTTAAATCAAAATGCACGCCTTCTACTAACATATCAGTTGATACCAATGTATGTTTTTCGTTATCATATTTTATAACGGCAGCATCATCACCAATTCCTTTGATGGATGAATCGTTATGTATTTCAACATGTTCGGTTAAGTGTTTAATTAATCCAAACTCACCTAATGTTGTTAATTCTGTTCTTTCTGTATTTTCTAGCATTTTATCTGATTACGAATTTTGTACGAATATACGAATCTGTGTTGGTTACTGTATTTATTGATTTGTTTCATTTACAATGCGTTTAATTCGTACGCCGTTTGTTGTGAAATTTATTAATATTGCTAATTTTAAATTTGAAACTTTAATGTAATTTGATACTTGATCAATATATTTTTTCGAATAAAAATCACTTCGCTTTAATTCAATAATAACTTTTTCTTCAATTAAAAAATCTAAATAATTATTCCCAATAACTTCCTCTTTGTAAATTACTTGATATGGCGCTTGCTCTTTAAATACAATACCCGCCTCTTTTAATTCTTTTGCATATGCTTTTTGGTATATTTTCTCCAAATGTCCGTGACCTAATTCATTAAAGACATTATAAGCTAAACCAACTAATTTATAGCTCAATTCAGGATATATTAAATCTTGTTTTTGAATCATTTTACTCATCTCTCATATACAGATTCGTATATTCGTATACGATTTGTAATTATAAATTCGTATTCTATTCTTTTATTTAAGTTTCACACAAACATTCTTAGGCTCGGTAAAAAAGTCTAATGCTTCAAAACCACCTTCTCTTCCAACTCCTGACGATTTAACTCCACCAAATGGGGTACGTAAATCGCGCAATAACCAGCAGTTAATCCAAACAATCCCTGTATGTAAATCCATTGCCATGCGGTTGGCACGTGTAATGTCTTGTGTCCATAATACAGACGCTAAACCATATTGAGTTGAGTTAGCAAATTTCAGAACTTCTTCTTCTGTATCAAAAGGCATAATGGTTACAACTGGTCCAAAAATTTCTTCCTGATTAGTGCGGCAATCGTATGCTAAGTTTTCGATGATAGTTGGTTCTAAATAATAACCATTTTCAAATTCGCCACCTAAATTGGCTTGTTTACCTCCACATAAAACTTTACCACCTTCTTGCTGAGCTAACTCTACATAAGATAAAATCTTTTCCATGTGTGGTTTAGAAACAACCGCGCCAATTTTTGTTTTTTCATCTAATGGTGCGCCCACTACTAGTTTTTGTGTTTTAGCTACAAAATCTGTTTTAAATTTTTCGTAGATAGAACGCTCCACAAATATTCTAGAACCACATAAACAAATTTGCCCTTGATTGGCAAACGACGATAGCATGGTTGTAGAAATCATTTTATCGTAATCACAATCTGCAAAAATGATATTTGGATTTTTACCACCTAATTCCAATGATAGTTTTTTAAACATGGGCGCAGCAATACTTGCAATATTAGCACCAGTTTTTGTACCACCAGTAAACGAAATTAAAGGCACATCTGTACTGCTCACAATAGCGTTACCAACTTTATGTCCGTAACCATGCACAATATTTAAAACGCCTTTTGGTAAACCTGCTTTGATGCATATTTCAGAAAGTAGGTAAGCCGTCATTGGTGTAATTTCTGATGGTTTGGCAACTACTGTGCAACCAGCAGCAAGAGCAGGAGCAATTTTCCAACTGAATAAATACAATGGTAAATTCCAGGGAGAAATACAACCAGCCACACCAACAGGTTGGCGCAAAGTGTAATTAATAGCAGTGTCTTCCATACTATGTGCACTTGCTGCGTAATGTAAAATACCAGTTCCGTAGAAATGAAAATTTGCCGCAGCTCTCGGTATATCAACTGTTTTAGCTAAGTGTAAAGGTTTGCCATTATCTAAACTTTCTGCTAAAGCTAAATCATGTAACTGATCTTCAATTAAAGAAGCAATTTTTAATAGATATTTAGAACGGGTTTCCTTAGGCGTGATGCTCCAGTTTTTAAAGGCTTCTTTGGCTGCCGCAATAGCATTTTCAGCATCGCGTTCATCGCTATCAGGAATTAAAGAATAAACAATCCCGCGCGATGGATCGTAATTTTCGATATGCTGGTTTGAGATTGGATCTACCAACTCACCATTAATGTAATTTTTAAGTTTGAACATGGTCATAAATAGGACACTAATTTAAGTAAATAGCGCCAATTTTTTAACCAAAATTAGATTAAACTTAGTTTCTATTCATATACAGTTCTAAAAGAGCCTTTTTGTCTGTTTTATAGTTTGAATTTAGAGGAAACTCCTGTAAAGAAATAAATTCAGAAGGAATCATGTAGGTAGGTAAATCCAATAGTAAATAGGATTTTAAGATAGCGTTATAGTCTTGTGCTTCCAATGCTGAAGAAATGCTTACAAAAGATATTATTTTTTTTGTTGTGCCTCCGGATGTTAAAGGAATTACGGTTGCATTTTTAACTTCTGGATGTGTGAGAAGTTTATTACTAACTTCTTCTAATTCTATTCGGTAGCCGTTTAATTTTACTTGATTATCATTACGACCTAAATAAAATATTAAATCGTTTTTTATATAACCAACATCTCCTGTTTTATAAATCCTTTTTCCATCTTGGTTGATAAAAGCTTGTTGTGTTTTTTCTTCATCATTAAAATATCCTATCGATAAATTAGTGCCAATTAATCCTAATTCCCCAATACCTGTTTCGGCATCTTTATTTAAAATTATAATTTCACTATTTGGTTTACAATAGCCTATTGGTAAAGATTTAGCGTGTTCTTTTAAAATATCATCAGTAATTTCAATATAGGTTACAACAATAGTTGCTTCAGTTGGACCAAATGCATTAATTACTTTTGAATGAGGAAACAATTGTTTTACTTTTTTTACTGAACTAGCAGGAAGCTCCTCTCCCATAAAAATAAACTGTTGAAGATGAGGGTAATTTTGTTCGCTAAACTCGGGCATTGAAATGTACATTTTTATAAATGCCGGTGTACAAACAATTGTTGTTGCTTCGTTTTGTTTTAAACGTTCTAAAAATAAATTCCCACTTTTTAAGATAGCATAATCATTTAAAACCACCTTACTGCCATAAGCAAAAGCACCAATAAAATCGCATAATGAAACATCAAAACTAAATGGAGCCTGATTCATAAACACCGTTTTTTTGTTAATGCCTGGCCATGTGACATACCATTCAATAAAATTATTTAAAGCAGATGCCGTTATTTGCACACCTTTTGGAACGCCTGTGCTACCTGAGGTAAATAAAATATAACGTATAGGATCATTGTTATTTTTTAATATTGAAAAATCAGACGATGCGTTATTTTTAATAACACTTAAATCTTTTATAATCTGAATGTCAAAGAGGATTTCACAGGTTTTTGAAGAACAGTTTATTAGGACTTTGCTTTGAGTTTGCTCTTGAATATTTTTTATTCGTCCCATTGGCATAATAGCATCAATAGGGATATATGGAATGTTAAGTGACATTAAGGTAATCATCACTACCGGAAATAAGGCTTCCTTTTCGCCATAAATACATACAGGATGCCCAGCAGGGATTTCAAGATTAATTATTAAATCTTTTATTTTTTGATGCAATTCATATACTTCCTTTTCTGATAAAGTGCAATCAGTACCTACAATAAACGGATTGTTTGATAATTGTGAAGTTTCTGTAAATTGATTTTTATGAAAGTCAAAAAGCATAATTATAAATACATTATTGATATCTGCCACTAAATATATACAAGGCAATACATACTAAATTAAACATAATAAATATAGAAATATAGTGTATCATTTTTGGATTTAGATTGCCAAATACAACATCTTTATCTTTCTTACGGCATTGTATGGTGTATGTATTATGTGTAATGCTATATATACCATAAATAATACCGCTCCAAATAAAATTAGGTTCAAAACCATTCCATATTCCCATAATAAACAACGTGAAAAATATGGCGATGTTTTGTTTAGTGATGGGATTTTTTTTGAGTTTTTGAAACTGATTAAGCCATTTATAAAATGGTTTAAAAAAATAATCTCCTAACCAACTGGTTAATGAAGCATGCCATCTTTGCCAAAAATCAGGGGGATTAATGGCTTTAAATGGTTCTTTAAAATTGAGCGGAAGACTTATTCCTACTAAGTTACCCATGCCAATAGCCATAGAAGAATATCCTGCAAAATCAAAAAACAAAAATAATGTATAGGCATAAATATCACTCACGCCTTGCAAAGTTGTAAACTCTATGGATGAGTCCAATAACCAATATCTCGAAATTAATTCGGCAATTATAAATTTATAAAAAACACCTTTTATTAATTCATTAAATCCAGTTAAAGTAAGGTCTAAATTCATTTGAGAATAGCCCTGTAAAGAATTTGTTGTAAAACGTTTGTATCTATCTAACGGACCAATATAAAACGATGGAATAAAAAATAAGAAGTTGAAAAAATGAATAAGATTTAAGGGTTCGTTTTTTGTGTAATCAATACAAACCTGAATAGCTCTAAAGGTTACAAAAGATAACCCTGCAAAATAAATAAACGAAGGGTTTATATGTATTTTAATTAAAACCATTGGTATGGCTATTAATATTACTGATATCAAGCGATGATTAATGCGCTCGGATACATATCTAATAAAAAAATAGGTGTAAGCTACAAAACCTAAAGCCGCCCAAGTGTATTTAAAATAAAACAGAATGTAAATTAAAGTTAGAACGCCAGTAATTATGTGGTAATGTTTTTTATTTGTTACGATACCAAATAGCCATATAGCAACTATATAAAATAAAGCAAACAGAAAAAAATCTATGTCGGTAAATGGTAACATATTTAAAATTGAGCATACACAAACGAAAAATCGGTGTGTGGTATATTTTTTAAAGTTTTATTGTTATAGTTGTATAATATAAAACCAAATACACCAATGCAAGTGTAAATGATTGTGTTTTTGAAAAACGTTAACAAATTGTTTTTAGTTGTTTCAGTCATGATAGTTATCTAAAATAAATTTATCAATTTGGTACCAGCCAATGTTATAAGGATGCATAATGTCTTCTAAAACACCTTCTTCATAGTTTATCAAATTAGGAGAAAACAGATCTAGTACTTTTAAATTGTTACTCGTTAATTCTTGCTTGATGGCGTTAATCGTTGGCGCTAAAACTTCTAAATTTTCGTGAGCCTTCGTATTTAAGGGCATAATTACAAATAAAGGTTTGCTGTTGTTGGATTTTAAAAAATGGAGCAGTGCTAAAAAATCGTTGTATTCTGTATTGTTTTTCGCTTCAACAGCATACAGCTTTTTTTTAGGTTTATTTTTTAACCACGAATCATAATAGCTATTTTCTATAGCAATAGTATTATTGTTACTTATTTTTTTAAACTCTTGTTTCGCTTCTATTTTTAAGGAGTCCCAATTAATATTTTGGTTATAAAAATGATAGGGATAAGAAGAGTGTTTTGATAGTTCATTGAGAATGAGTTGTTGCGAAGTAAGATAAACATCAGATGCTTCTTGAATTTTGATTTCATAATTATCAAGAGCCACAAATGGATAATTGAAAAAGTTATTCAGAAATTTTGGATTATGATTTTTACTCATAAGTCTCATTACAGCATCAGGTTTACTAATTTTATCATAATTAATATAGATGTAGTTTTGAATGTACTGCTTTGTTTTTAAATCAATAGACGTGTCTTTATAAATTTGATATAAATAATTTGGAGGGCAAAATTCAAAAAATGATTTAAGAGAAGTTCCTTTACAATATTGTTTTTCAAACCAACCTGGAGATAAAATAATAGTAATTTTTGAATCTTTTAATAACGACTTATTTGCACTTAATGTTGTTAGAATAGCAAAACTTTGAAATCCTGCATGACCAATAGAAAAGAAGCGATCGGTTTTTTGGTTTTTGTTGAAAAAATTACCAGCCAAGCCATCTAAATGCGATGATGTTAATTCAGAGGAACCAAATAATACCGGTACACTTTTTTTTAGGGCAATTGAAAAAGCTATTTGATTATTTAAATTATCAATGTGAAATACATCAATGCCACGTGTCTGTTGAATTGTTTTTGCAGAGACGCTATAGTTTATAGTATTAGCTTTTATAAATTTTCCAACAACAACATAGGTTATAGCTGATGCAATCAGAATTGGGAGAATTTGGAATAAAGCTATTTTCTTAAAAAGCATTTATATTATTCTGATTTACGTTTAATATATTTTTCAATCAGTTCAGGAGTACTAAAGTTTTCTAATACAATTTCATTAAAGGGAATAGAAATGTTGAACTCATCTTCTAAAGTAGTTGCTAAGTCTACTACTAAAATAGATGTTAATATACCTGACTGAAATAACTCATCGGTATTAGATACTTTTTTAAAAGCAACTTCTTTAATTTTTTCTTTAATAGTTTCAATCATAACGTTATTAAGTGGTTACCCTATTTGGGTGCGTTTCATTGTGAAATTAAGATGTAAATATATCTAAAAGAATTTTCATATCATGAATATTTTCCTAATTTTATAAGTGACTTAATTTATTTTATATTGGCATTAAAACCGCCCTCTTAAATTAATCGATATGCGTTTCTGTTCTTACATAAATGTTATTAAAAGTCTTAAATTTAATTATTATCA
>JBILOV010000272.1:0-3149 GCA_044374335.1 Bacteroidia bacterium
GGTTTTTGTTTTTTCAGCAGCCTCACCTACACCCCAATCTATTTCATTACGGGCAAATAAAACAGCTACAACCATAATAGTTTGTACACCCATATTGTAAAAAAAGTATCCTCCTAAAAACTGTTTTAATTGAGGCAGCACTTTTATTTGTTTCCACACATTACTTAATTCTATAAATCCTTTTGATATTAATCCTTTTTTATCAGAACCATGCGGAGTATGAGATTTTGATGGTAAATTTTTAAACGTGTATTGTGCAAAGCCCATCCACCAAATACCAACCAACAAAAAACTAAACTTAGCCGGTATTTTTAAAACCATAATGTTTACGAGGCAAATAATTAATAATAATGAACTTCCAAAGTAGCCTAAAGCAAAACCTTTAGCGCTTACTTTATCTTGATTATCAACAGATGCAATTTCTGGTAAATATGAATTATAATACACTAGGCTTCCCCAAAAACCTATGGTTGCAGTAATAAAAGGAATAAAACTAAGTTCTAAATTTAACCTATTAAAAAAAAACAAACCCATACAAGAAATTGAACCTAGGTAACAAAAAAATTGGAGAAAACGTTTTTTGTTACCCAAGTAATCGGCCACACCACTTAATATAGGTGTAATTATTACGACAATAGACAATGCAAAGGCATAGATAAAAGAATAAATATTCTGATTTTCGGCTTCGAAACCTAAAAATGATACGGTATGACCAATAAAATTTTTATCAGCATCGTGTGTTGTTATATAATCATAAAAATTAGGAAAGATTGCGGAAGTAATTACAAGTGGAAAAACAGAATTTGCCCAATCGTAAAATGTCCATGCTTTGATTGTTTTAGCATTGTCTTTTTCAATAAGTTTCATACAATTTAATTTTAAAATAATTTTTGATTCAACTGATAAATGCAACTTTTGGGAGGATTTAAACAATTAATTTTTATGTTAAATAATACTTTTTATTTTTTGAATGATTAATTTTATTTTGCCTACATTTTATTCAAAATTAATATTTAGTTTGCGTTATTAATTTTGACTCAAAGATACAAAATAGCACTTAAAAAATGTAAAACAATCCAAATGCTATAATACCTATAAAATATGTAAAAGCAATTTTTTGCTGTAAGAATTTAAAAGCAAAAAAAATACATTGCAATTTTTTTGTACCTACCTAAAAAAGATTAATATAAGGCACTCTAGTTACTTTAGTCTTGCCTAAATACTAAAACATAGAAAACAAGATTACTTTACAATTATTATTGGCTTTGTAGAGTGTTCACGTATCATTTATATTATTACACCTATTTAGAGTTAAAGCATTATTCCAAATACCACTCACATATTATTGGACATGAACTAATTACTCATTTCTAATATTGTTAAAAAAAGTTTTAGCAAGAAATCTAAATAACATGACAGATATGATTCCTTATTTTGTAAGACTAATAAAAAATAATTAATGAAATAGTTTTTTATAAATCAATCCAAGAATAATAATATTTTATTATTTATAATTAAATATTAACTCAACTCCATTTGATATAAATCCAAACCTTTTGCCCAATGATCTCTTTCATAAGCAACAGTTTTAAAACCGTACTTTTCAAAAAAGAGAAAGGTGTGTTGAGTTGTTCCTAATGCTATTTTAACCTGCGGATATAATTCTTTGGCTTGTTGTATTCGGAACAATAATAATTCTTTACCAAAACCTTTTTTATGATTCATGTTATCTACCATTCCCCAAGTCATAATAACATGTAGTTCATTAGTAAATTTTGTAGGTTGATTTAGAGCAATACCACCGCAACCAACAATTAATTCATCATTAAATACAACTGAATACTGCCCTCTTTCTAAACCATCTCTATCCAAAAAATTAAAGAATAATGGCAATTCTTCTTCAGCAAAATACAAAGGCATGTTACTTTTAAAAATTTCCAGTAACCGATTTTTGTACTCGGGTAAATATGACTTAATGGTTATCAATTACTTTAGGTACCTTAAAGTAATCTGAATCTTTTTTAGGCGCATTTTTCAGAGCATCTTTTTGAGTTAAGGTATCATTAGGTTTATCCTCACGCATTACATTAACTTCATCAGTCATATAAATTAACGGTTCAACGCCATCGGTATCCATTTCGTTTAATTTATCTACAAATGCCAACATACGATTCATATCATTCAATATTTCAACCTTACCTTCTTCTGTAAATTCAAGACGAGCTAAATGAGCAACCTCGTCAACTGTTTTTATATCAATTTTTTGTGCCATTGTATTCCTTTAATGTATCATTAATAAGTTTAAAAACTTTCTCACGCAAATCTACTAAATTTTCTTCAGTCATGCCTTTGGTTTCAATTGGCTCCAAAACAACTGTTTTTGCAACTCCAAAACATCCAAAACTTTTAAAATAACCACCGTTTTGCAATAATTTCCAATTATTCAAATTCACAATAGGAACAATAGGAACTTGTTTTTCAATTGCTAGTTTAAAGGCTCCATTTTTAAAAGGTTTTAATTTACCAAAGCTCGAAATAGTTCCTTCTGGAAAAATAACCATACTTCTACCTTTTTCGATTTCTTCACCCGCTCTCATTAATGCTTTATGAGAGTCCATCCTACTCGTTCTATTTACCGGAATATCCATGCCTTTAAAAAAGGTTTTAAATAATGGTGCTTTTAATAACTCTGCTTTTCCCATGTATATTGCTAAATGATCTATATAAAACGTACTTAATACTATGTCTAAATATGACGTATGATTACCAACAAAAATACATGGTTGAGGCATTTTTTCAGATTTTGATTTATAAATTATTTTTGGAATAATACCTGATAAATAAGCTATACAGCAAGACCAAATACGCTTAATTTTAAATGTAGTATTTAAATGTTGAGTTTTAATTGTAATGAAAAAAAATGGGTATAGAATTATAAATGTTATAACAAATTCTAGGAAAAACCACGATTTCCAAATGGGAGCGAATATAAATTTGATAGTTTTCAAGATCGCAAAGATACAAATTTTAGAAATAAGATTTAAGAAATAGCCATGTTTGCTAATACACAATTTCGAAACACTCAACGAATTAATATTAACAATAAAAAGATTAAGTTAAATACTAATGTTAAACTTACTAAACCATCA
>JBILOV010000271.1:0-3149 GCA_044374335.1 Bacteroidia bacterium
TTATCTAAAAATAATTCGGATGGCATTTTAAAAACAGATAACTATTCCTATCGAGATAGTAGTGATTTTTTACTTTCAGTTAATCAAAAAAAAGCAAGTGAAAATCATAATCAAAGTCATTTTGGTGGTGTTTCATTTATTGAACCTATTACAAAAAAAATAAAAATTGAGGCTTCCTATGATTTCATGTATTATAATAGCAAACAGGATAAAAAGGCATTTAATAATATTGGTGGTGAATACAACGAATTAGATTCTTCTTTAACCAATAACTTTATAAATGTGAAGCAGATTAATCGTGCTGGTTTAAAATTTATTTATGAAGTAAAAAAAATGCGTTTTACTATTGGTACAAAAGCACGTAATGTTTTCGTTAATAATAATAACATTTTTACAGACCAACATATCACTCAAAATTTTAATAATATTTTACCTTTTTCAACTATTCGTTATAAATTTTCTGACAACAAAGTCATTGATTTAAAATATACAACTAGCTCCCAAAATCCAACTATAAGCCAATTGCAGCCAGTGTTTGATAATTCAAATCCAAATTTTATAAATATTGGAAATCCAAATTTATTGCCAACATTTACGCATGGTGTGAACTTGAATTTTAATTCATGGAAATCTATTAGTGGTAAATACACCTGGCTCGGTTTAAATTATAATTTTACTAATAATGATATAATTAACTCCACTGCTTTTGATACAATAGGCAGAACTGTTTCTAAAGCTGTAAATGTAAATGGTAACTATAGCGTTGGTGGTTATTTTGGAACTAGTTTACCGTTCTTTTCGAAAAAATTAGAAATTGGGCCAAATTTTGATGGATCGTATTCAAGCAATAAATCGTTCGTTAATAATTTAGAAAATGTAACTCAAGATTTAAGGTCAACAATTAACCTTAATCTCCGTTTAAATTTAGATAAATTTAATGCAGGCATATCTGGCTATTATTCATACAATTCGGCATATTCTACATTAAATTCAACTAGCAGCACCCCTTATTCCTCGCAAGGATTATCAGGAGAAATTAGCGCCAAATTACCGAAGAATTTTTTATTGGAAAGTAATGCAAATTATACAATAAATAGTAGGAGAAGTAATGGATATAACATTAATTTTCTTGTTTGGAATGCTTCATTTTCAAAAACATTCTTTAAAAATGAAAATTTTATACTTGGTTTTTTTGCTTATGATATCTTAAATCAAAATATTAGTATAGACCGAGATATTAGCAGTAATGTAATCACAGATATAAAAACAAATATAATTTCGCAGTACTTTTTATTAAAAGCAACATTTAAGTTTAATAGCAATAAAACAAAGGAAGAAGATGATTTTTAAAGAAATAATACTAACACTTTGCTGCTATTGTTCACTTGCTCAATTTGCAATGAGTCAAATAACGTATGGTAAAATTACATTTGAACGTAAAACTAATTTGTATAAAAAATTTAAAAATAATGGTGATGTTAAAGAATGGTTAAAAGAAGAAGATAAAAACAAGGTAGATATTTTTGAATTGTATTTTAATGATTCACTATCTATATTTAAACCTCAAGAAAGTGATTTAGTAGAACGCATGAGTTGGTCAACAACAAAAAATGTTGTATACCAAAACAAAAGCACTAACAAACGATTAACCGAAAAGAAAATTTGGGGCGAAGCATTTTTAGTAGCTGATACAATTCGTTCGTTTAATTGGAAAATAACGGATAGTAAACGTTCTATTTGTGGTTATCAATGTCGCAAAGCAATTTGGAAAGCCAATGATACCACACGAATTTATGCTTGGTTTTGTTCTGAAATTAATGCAACAATTGGTCCCGAAAGTTTTGTTGGTTTACCCGGAACAATATTAGGTCTAGCCACTGAGGATGGCGGTGTTATTTATTTTGCAAAAAGCATTGATGTTGTAAAACCTGAGTTAACAGTGCTTTTACCTAAAAAATCAAAACAAAAAATTTATCAATCATCCGAATTGAAAGCACAATTAGAAAAAGATTTTGGTAAAGAAAAATGGGGAAAAATGATGATTTACAACAATTTTGCAATTTGGTAGTTTTGTTGTGTTATTAATCATTAAAGCCATAATCACCTGTTTATTACATTTCTTTTTTTACATTTGTCACAATGCAAAAAGTCTATTTTTTAATACTGTTTTTAGTGGCGTGTTATTATCATAACTTAGCTCAACTAATTGCAAATGCTGGTCCTGATATAACAGTATGTATTAATACTAGTGTTACCATTGGTGGTTCGCCAAGCGCACTTGGGGGAACTCCACCTTATAAATACTTATGGCAGCCTTCAACTTTTTTAGATTCTATAACTGTAGCAAATCCAACTGCTTTTAATATCACAAGTGATATAACTTATACTTTAACCGTTACAGATTTTGATACTAATATTGTATCAAATACAATATATATTAATCTTGATAAAATTCACACTTTTAATGCGGGAATAGATACAGGTTTTTGTTACGGACAAGAATCTGGTGTAAAAATAGGAGCTTCTTTTAATAATAATGCTTGGCACAATTTTAATTGGTATCCTTCAACTGGTTTGAATAATTCATCATCACCTAATCCAATAGCATCACCTTCAGTTACTACAGTTTATACATTAACCGTATCAGATGGATTGTGTCCTGACAATATATCTCAAGTTACTATAGCAGCATTTTTACCACCTTATGTTGATGCTAGTGCCGATACCACTATTGATGAAGGACAAACTATAACACTATTTGGTATTGGAGCAACAACATTTTGGTGGCAGCCTGATTATAATATTAAATATAGAGGAACTTCAAACGCAGATGTTTGGCCGGTTTCAACAACAACATACACATTAACAACTCAAGATCATCATGGATGTTATGCTAATGATGTTGTTACTGTAAACGTAAAAAATGGAGATTTATTATTTTTTTATAGTGCTTTTACACCAAATAATGATGGCGACAATGATGTTTTTTATATTGGTAATTTAGATAAGTATCCTGACAATAATTTAAAAATTTATAACCGGTATGGTAAATTAATTTATAATATAAATAATTATGACAACTCATGGGATGGAAAGTATCTTGGTAATACAGTTCCTACAGGTACTTATTTTTATATTTTAAATGATGG
>JBILOV010000273.1:0-3147 GCA_044374335.1 Bacteroidia bacterium
TATTCATTAAATTCTCCTTCAACTTTAGCATAAAAAAAATACGATTTACCTTTTAATTCAAGCAAAGCAGACTTATTTAATGTATCAGCTTTATTATTATGTGTGGTTAATGTAATCGTGTTTAAAGCTGATGTAATATCAAAATTTGGTTTATAATACGTGTTTAGTAAATCTATATTAGCATGCGTCACTTTATTATTTCGTAAGTTATTTAATAAATCTATAAATGTATTATCCGATTGCCGGTATATTTTATCGAGTTCAATGTAAACTGGTTTTTCGTTTCTTAAAACCTGGGCGTCAAAAAAATAAATACTATTATAATAGTTTCGTAAAACATTCCATTCTTCTTCCTTTACAACAGGAGGTAATTGCATTAAATCACCGATAAATAATACTTGAACTCCGCCAAATGGTTTGTTATTTTGGCGTCGAACATACTTCAAAATCATGTCAATACCATCCAATAAATCAGCTCTCAACATACTTACTTCATCAATAATCAAAAGCTCCACTTCACGCAACATAGCACGTTTACGGTCGCTCATTTGTATAGATTTTATAACAGAATAAGGGGTATTTATCTTTACTTGATAATTGGTATTGATATTTGTAGCATCATTACTGGGAACATACATTCCAAATGGTAACTGAAATTGCGAATGTATAGTAACGCCGCCTGCATTAATTGCAGCTATTCCAGTTGGGGCAACAATAATGGTATTTTTATGAGTACGCTCAATAATGTTACGTAAAAAGGTAGTTTTGCCGGTTCCTGCTTTTCCGGTTAAAAAAACAGGTTTATTTGTTTGATTAATACATTTGGCAGCAAGTTCAGCGGGACTAATATTTATTAGTGAATTGTTCATTGTGTTAAGCAAAATTAATCCTTTTATAAAATAATAGGGAGTTATTTGTTAAATAGTTAATATTTAGTAACTTTCCTACTTGTCAAAAAAAACAGTAATAAATAAAAAACTATGAGTGAACGAATACTTAGGGCTCTAATGCAAATGTTTTCCATCATCGCTAAAGTTGATGGTATCAGTAATACTGGTCGTGCTATCGTGGAGTCTTTTTTAAAACAACAATTAAATAAAGAACAAGTAGAAAAATACCTAGGTATTTTTGATCAATTTATTGAAGTACAACAAGCAAGCTCTAAGAAAAAAGACGGTTCTGCAAAACGCACCTCATTAAATTCTGTTAAAGTATTAAGGATATGCACTCAAATAAATCAGGAACTTGAACAGACACAAAAGGTAATCGTTTTAATTCGTTTACTAGAATTTATTCACTCAGACGATGATATTTCGGACCAAGAAAATGAATTTGTTATTACTGTGGCTGATACCTTTAACATTTCTATTGAAGAATATAACCAACTTAGAATATTTATTGAAGATACGGCTGAAAAAATTCCAAACACTCCAAACATTTTAGTTATAAATAATAAAGAAAATGGATATGAAAATGCGTGTAAACATATTTTTTGCGATACGTTAACTTCTGATGTTCGTGTAATTCAAATTAATAGCGTAGGTATGTATGCTATTCGCATATACGGAAATATTGAGTTACAGTTGAATGGGCAAGGTATTTCAAAAGAACGTGTTCATATTTTAACACCAGGTTCATCTTTAAGAAACTCAAGGGTTAAACCAATTTATTATAGTGATATTATCACTCGATTTCTTGCAGATAGCTCAAAAGCACGTATTTCATTTGAAGCAAAAAATATTGAGTATAAATTTAAAGGCGGTAAATTAGGCTTACGCAACATCAATATCCGCGAAGAAGGCGGAAAGTTAATTGGCATTATGGGTGGTTCAGGTGCTGGCAAGTCCACCTTGTTAAATGTATTGAATGGCGTTGAAATTCCAAGCAGTGGGCAGGTTTTAATTAATGGTAAAAATATACATGTTGATAAAAAATTTGTAGAAGGTGTAATTGGTCACGTTACTCAGGATGACTTATTAATTGAAGAATTAACTGTTTACCAAAACTTATTTTATAATGCTAAACTATGTTTTGGGAATTTAAACGATGATGAAATTGCAAAAAAATGTCATTCATTATTAGCAGATTTAGGCTTATCTGAAACAAAGGAATTAAAAGTTGGTTCCCCGTTAGAAAAAACCATTTCAGGTGGACAACGTAAACGTTTAAATATTGGTTTAGAATTAATTCGTGAACCTTCTGTTTTGTATGTCGATGAGCCAACATCAGGCTTATCATCGCGTGACTCTGAAAATATTATGGACCTTTTAAAAGAATTATCTTTAAAAGGAAAATTAATTTTTGTAGTTATCCATCAGCCATCATCAGACATTTTTAAAATGTTTGATAAATTACAAATATTAGATGTTGGAGGATACCCAATTTATTATGGTAATCCAGTTGATGCTGTTTCTTATTTTAAAACGTTGGTACAACATGTTAATGCTGAAGAAAGTGAATGTTGGAATTGTGGCAATGTTAATCCTGAATTGATTTTCAATATTATTGAAAGTAAAGTATTAGATGAATATGGTAACTTAACTCATAATCGTAAAACCAGCCCGAGCGAATGGAATAAGAATTATGTAGAGAAAATTGAATCAAACATAGCTGAAATTAAACAACAAGATGAAATTCCTGCAGCCATATTTAAAATTCCAAATGCCTTTAAACAATTTAAAGTTTTTATTACCAGAGATGTATTAAGTAAATTAACCAACACCCAATATTTATTAATCAATTTTATTGAAGCGCCTTTATTGGCATTTATTTTGGCCTACTTGGTAAAATATTTCAATACAGATGCTTCACATGTTAAAGGATATATATTTCGCGAAAACGAGAATTTAACGGCCTATATGTTCATGTCGGTTGTAGTTGCCTTATTTTTAGGATTAACCGTGAGTGCCGAAGAAATAATTAGAGATAAAAAAATTCGTAAACGAGAATCTTTTTTAAATTTAAGTAAAGGAAGTTATTTATGGAGCAAAATCATTATCATGTTCACATTATCGGCTCTTCAAACAGTTCTGTTCGTATTGGTTGGTAATAATTTACTAGAAGTAAAAGGTATGTTTACTGATTATTGGTTAATCTTATTTTCAGCAGCTTGTTTTGCCAATATGTTAGGATTAAACATTTCAAGTG
>JBILOV010000274.1:0-3139 GCA_044374335.1 Bacteroidia bacterium
TCAAATTATAAAAAAAAAATGGCAACACGTATTAGATTGCAAAGACACGGGAAAAAAGGGAAACCATTTTTCCATTTAGTAGCTGCTGACTCAAGAGCTAGAAGAGATGGTAAATTCATCGAGAAATTAGGTATTTACAACCCTAACACAAATCCAGCAACTATCGAAATTAACTTCGATCGTACTTTAAACTGGGTTCAAACAGGAGCTGAAATGTCAGATACTGCTCGTGCTATCCTTTCTTACAAAGGAGTTCTTTACAAAAATCACTTAGTGAATGGAGTAAAAAAAGGAGCTTTAACATTAGAAGAAGTTGAAACTCGTTTCGCTGCTTGGGAAGCTGAAAAAGCTGCTAAAATTGATGCTAAAAAAGCTGGTTTAGGTCAGTCTGTTGAAGCGATCAAAGCTGAAAGATTGAAAGCTGAAGTTGCTGCAAACGCTGCAAAAGCAAAAGCTATTGAAATTAAAAACACTCCTGCTGTAGAAGAAGAAGCTCCAGAAGCTTCAGCTGAAGAAGCAACTGAAGAAGATTCAGCAGAATAAAAAAACACTAGTGAATGAATAAAGCAGATTGCTTTCATTTAGGACACGTAGCGAAACTTCACGGATATAAAGGTGAAGTTTCGTTGTTTTTAGACGTTACGAATCCTAGTGATTATGCCAAAATTGAGAGTTTATACATTGAGATTAATGATCAATTAACTCCTTTTTTTATAGAATCTTTTATTCTAAAAAATCATCCTTTTGCTCTTGTTAAATTCGAAGGAGTTAACAATGAAAACGATGCAAAAATAATTGACCATAAAGACCTTTATCTTCCGGCAACTTTTTTAAAGCAATTATCAGGTACAAATTTCTATGATCATGAAGTCGTAGGATTTAAATGTATTGATGGTAATTACGGTGAAGTTGGAATTATCCAAGGTGTTATCGATTTATCTATCAATCCATTATTGCAAATTATGAACGGAGAAAAAGAAGTTTTGGTTCCGTTGATTAAAAATTTGGTTACGAAGGTAGATAGAGAAAATAAAGAATTACATATTGTAGCACCGGTAGGGTTAATTGAAATTTATTTAGATTAATCTTAATTTCTCATTTTCATTCTTAATCTCAAACTCAAAGATATGTCTGTTTTTCGGTTTAAAGAATTTTCAGTAATTCAAGACCGATCGGCGATGAAAGTCGGGACGGACGCAATGCTTCTAGGTTCTTTCATAGTACCCAATCAAAAAGGTAATTGTTTAGAAATTGGAACGGGAACAGGTGTTATATCATTAATGATAGCGCAAAGATCGCCTGAACTTAGAATAACGGCCTTAGAAATTGATTCTGAAAACCTAGAAGAAGCGATTCAAAATTTTACAAATTCTCCATGGAAAGATAGAGTAGAAGGTTTTCTATGTGATTTTTTAGAATACTCAACTTCTCACAAATATGATTTAATCGTTTCCAATCCACCTTATTTTGAAAATGGAGTATTGAACGAATCCAAACGAAAAGCTTCGACACGTCATGAAGCAAGTTTACCTTTAATAGATTTATTTCAAAAAAGTTGTTTTCTTCTAGCTGAAACAGGAGTATTTACGATAATTCTCCCATCTCATTCAGCTTCAAAATGGATTGATAAAGCTAGAGAAATGAATCTATATTGTTTTAAAGAAATAACCGTTTTCGGAAAACCGAATTTACCTAAACGATCTATCTTGTTTTTTTCTAAAGAGAATAAAGAAAGCATGAATGAAGAATTAATTATTCGTAATTTGGATAATACGTATACAGAAGAGTATAAAAAATTGACGCTTGATTTTCATGGGGTGGAATTGTGATTAGCAGTTTTTAGAATATTTTATAACGTTTATTCTGAAGATTTAAATCTCGTAAGTAGTATAAAGTAATATTAATTACATTTCATCTTTTTTCATCGCTAGAAATTTGCGTACATTTGTAAAGTTAAATAAAAGATTGTGCTTAGATTTTTACCTATTATTTTCCTTTTAATATTCAGTTGCTCCCACAAAGCAAAGAAATTACCTTTTTTAGGAAACCCGGAAGAGGTGAATGGAGAAATTACCTATCCAACCATTCAACCATTTCATTTTATCGATCAAGATAGTTTAAGTGTTACGAATAAAACCTTTGACAATTCAATATATATAGCCGATTTTATTTTTCTTTCTTGTCCTACGATTTGTCCAGCTATGACTTCAGAAATGAAAAAAGTGTATTCGAAATTTGAAAGCAATAAAAATGTTAAGTTTTTGTCACACACGATAGATCCAGAGCACGATTCAATTTCATTATTAAAAGAATATGCCAATCATCTTAAAATTAAAACAGCTAAATGGCATCTTGTAACTGGAAGTAAAACAGATATTTACGAAATTGCAGAAAAAAGTTATTATTCAACAGCTTACCCTGATAGTAAAGAACCTGGAGGATATGTTCATAGTGGTGGCTTGTTATTAATTGATAAAAACCAACACATTAGAGGCGTGTATGATGGTACAAATCCAAAACAAACTCTTTTGTTAATTAAAGATATTGAACTACTTTTGTCTGAAAAATAAGTTGATTTGAGAAAAATAATTCCCATAGTATTAATTATTGCTTTTGCATTCCAATGCTTTAGTAGTTTTACTGTTTTGGTGGACTTTTACTCAAACAGAGCGTATATTGCAGAGAATATTTGTGTGAATAGATTTGAAGCAATTCCAATTTGTAAAGGTCAATGTTATTTAAATAAAGAGTTGAAGAAAACAGAGAAAAACGAGAAGAAAACCTCTACTCAAAAAGAAAAAGAAGTCCAAAATTTACCATTAGCGCCTATTATCGTTGATGTTTTTAAAAATGAATACCAGTCTGAAAATAAAGTTATTATTCAGCATCAAACAGATATTCAATTTTCATTAATTGAATCTGTATTCCATCCCCCACAATTTAGTTAAAAATAGTTAGAAAGGTATCTTAAAAGGTACTGTGAAGTTTTATAATTGATTTAAAATAAATCAGTTCAATCTATTTTTAATGAAATAATTATGCAAACATTAGAATTAAATGTCTGTAATATAGATATGTTTGGAGGGGAGAAATCAAATTTTTGGATGGGTGATTTGCGTGGTGTTTTAGAAAAATATCC
>JBILOV010000275.1:0-3137 GCA_044374335.1 Bacteroidia bacterium
CTGAACTTCTACAATTGGTTTTAAACCAACGGCACTAATACCAACAGTACTACCAATAATAAATGCTTCTTGAATAGGGGTATTAAATACGCGATTGTCTCCAAATGTCTGCGCTAAAGTTGCAGCTTCTCTAAATACACCGCCTAAACGTTTTCCAACGTCTTGTCCGTATAATAAAGCATTAGGATGTTTTTCCATAATTTCACGGATAGCAAATAAAGCACTATCTACCATAACGGTTTTCTCCTTGCCGCTTGGTTCTCTATTACCTTTTTCTTCAGTAATTGGGGTTGGTGCAAAATCATGTAATAATAAATCTTCGGGACGTGGATCTTCTTCTAATAATGCTTTTTGATATTCAGACTCTACAAAAGCTACAGCATCTTCCTCAATTTTTTTAATCTCTATAGCATCTACTCCTGCAATAATTAATTGATTTCGTAAACGAGGTAAGGGATCTCTTTTTGCAGATTCTTCTAAATCATCTCTATACCATTCTTTACGAACGCCAGATGTATGATGATTTAACAAAGGAACCTTTGCATGAATCAACATAGGTCGGCGCTCTTTACGAATAATTTCAAAGCATTCATTAATTGTATTATATGATGTAATAAAATCAGTTCCATCAATAGTGCGAGTTTCTAAACCTTTAAATCCTTTAGCATATTCTGTGATATCTTGTGAACGTATTTCGCGTGCATGTGCCGAAATATCCCATTCGTTATCTTGTACTAAATATAAAATTGGTAACTTTTTAAGAGTGGCCATTTGAAATGCTTCCGCTACTTCACCTTCCGTACAACTTGCATCACCTAACGAACAAACAGCCACCGGATTTTTTCCCTTAAAATCTTTTTGTAATTTATTTAATTCTAAATATTGCAAACCCATAGCAATTCCCGTTGTTGGAATTGCCTGCATTCCAGTAGCACTACTTTGGTGAGGAATTTTTGGCATATCATCGCGTCTTAAACTTGGATGACAATAATAAGTTCTTCCTCCAGAAAATGGGTCGTTACGTTTTGCTAATAATTGCAACATTAATTCAAATGGTGTAATGCCAATACCTAGCATTATACTATCATCACGGTAATATGGACTAACAAAATCTTGTGGCAATAATTGCAAACCTAATGCTAATTGAATAGCTTCATGCCCGCGAGATGTAGCATGAACATACTTTGCTGTTATTTCTTTATTAGCTTCATATAACTCTGCCATGCTTTTAGCAGTGCACATTAATTTGAAAGCTTTTTTTAGAGTGTCAATAGGAATTTTTTCTTTCACAGAAGTGGGTTATAATAATGATTTGGCTAATTAAAATAGTAATACTTAAAGAACTAAATGTATAAAAATTTAGTTTATTCTCTATCAAAAACATACTAAAATATAGGATTTTTATCTAATTTTTAAATAAAATGTAGCGTTTTTTATCCTTTAAGAATCGATTATTTAATAATCACCCCTTTTTTATCAATAAAAGGAATCATTTGAAAGTTAGCTTCGATAATGGATTCGGGTAAAAAAACAAATTGCTTATCAAATAATTGTCCATTTGCGGTAAAACTAATCCAATATTCGTTACTCAAACCAAATACTTCTTTAGAAACTGGTTCAATTAGTTTATAATCTAAAGTTTGAATCTCTTCGAAATAATGACGCAGTGTACTTGTTTTTTTCTTAACTTCATTAATGATACCATAACCAGTTGAAGTAATTAATACATTTTTTATACTTTCTTCCTGAAAATTAAAAACATAAGCATTGTACTCATCAAGACCTTCAAACTCTTGTACTATTGCAATGGCTATATCATATACCTCCGGAAAAACGATGTCTTTTATCATTGTGCTACTAAATTTAACCGCAAAGAGGCGGAGATTTTGCGCAAAGAGCGCAGCGTATTTTAAACTAACTTAATTAAATAATTTTCTTTTTTGCCTTTACTTACTAATAAATATTTTTCACTGTTAAATGAATCCAAATTTAAAACAGCATTTACATCTGTTAATTTAGTTTTATTGATACTTAGAGCATTACCAGAAACCATTTTACGAGCTTCAGTTTTGCTAGGAAATACAGGCGCTTTATCTACTAAAAAATCAACCACATTAATTCCATTAGCAACATTTGCTTTGCTTACTTCAAAGGTATCAATACCGCCCAACATTTTTTCAAAAGAATCTGCATTTAAGTTAACTACATCTTCGGTTTTTGATTTAAATAAAAATTCAGCTGTTTCAATGGCTTGTAAATAATCTGATTCACTATGTACCCTAATCGTAATTTCTTTTGCTAATGTTTTTTGTAAATGGCGTTCGTGAGGTGCTGCTGAATGTTTAACTTCTAAATCTTCTATGTCTGATTTAGAAAGTAATGTAAAAATACGCACATATGATTTAGCATCATCATCACTCACGTTTAACCAAAACTGATAAAATTTATATGGCGAGGTTTTCTCTCTATCTAACCAAATATTTCCACCTTCTGATTTTCCAAATTTAGTTCCGTCTGCTTTTTTAATTAATTGAGTAGTTAATGCAAATGCTTCTCCACTTGCTTTGCGGCGAATAAATTCCGTTCCTGTAGTAATATTTCCCCATTGATCAGAGCCACCCATTTGAATTTTACAATTACGTTCTTTCCATAAATAGTAAAAATCGTAACCTTGAATTAACTGGTAACTAAATTCTGTAAAAGACATTCCTGTATCGCCATTAATTCTGTTTTTTACAGAATCTTTAGCCATCATATAATTTACGGTAATGTGTTTTCCGGCATCACGAATAAAATCTAGGAACGAGTAATTTTTAAACCAATCATAATTATTAACTAATTCTGCACTATTATCTCCACAATTAAAATCTAAAAACTGACTTAATTGTTTTTTTATTCCTTCAACGTTTTTATCTAAAGTATCTGCGTCTAACAAGTTGCGTTCTGCTGATTTTCCGCTTGGATCACCAACCATACCGGTAGCACCACCAACCAAAGCTAGTGGTTTATGCCCAGCCAACTGAAAACGTAATAGTGTCATAATTTGCGCTAAACTTCCCACATGTAAACTATCAGCCGTTGGATCAAAACCTATGTACCCAGTAACGACTTCATTATTTAATAACTCTTCAGTTCCA
>JBILOV010000319.1:0-3132 GCA_044374335.1 Bacteroidia bacterium
CTCGGGGAGGCGATGACTCGGGTGCTCGGGCAGCGATCCACAATCGCCTCTGCCTCGCAGCTGAAGGGCCTGACGTCGATCCTCCTGAAGCGTTCCGCGATCGACCGGCTCCGCCGCCGGCGGGTTGAGCGGGAGGCGCGCAGCCTGATCGGCGCCACGGTGCTCCAGAACCTACGCGACGGCAGCCCGGACGACGCGCACAGCCGGCGCGCCACTGCGCTCGCCGAGGCGATGGAGGCGCTGGCGTCCTATGACGAGCGCAAGGCCACGGCCCTAACGCTCTCCGCTGGCTTTGGCATGGATCGCGAGGCTATCGCGCAGGCGCTGGAGACGAGCAAGGCGACGGTCGATCGGGACCTGGCATTCGCCAAGACATGGGTGGCGGCAAAGTTGAAGGCGGAGATCGATCGGTGATCATCTCCTCTGAGGTGGAATCGCTCTTTATGGAGGCGCTCCTCCAGCCAGCGGAACTCCGCCGGGCATGGCTAGACGTTCGATCCGCGCAGTCCCCGGAGGCCGTTGCTTCAGTCCGGCAGATGCTCGACGCATCGCAGGAACTCGAGGTCAGCTCGGGCGGGGACCATCGCGACTCCGGTGGGTTGCGCCGCGGCCCCTTCGCCATTCTCGGGCTGCTCGGTTCGGGAAACCACGGGTCGGTCTACCTCGCTCGCCGCGACTCAATGCCGGATCGGCTGATCGCGCTAAAGGTCCTGCACCCGAACTCCAGCGGCACACTGCTCGTGCGTTTCCGCAGTGAACAGGCCGCGCTGTCCATGATGGACCATCCCGGCATCGCTCGCATCATCGACGTCGGCGAGTTTTCCGGGCACGAACCGTGGATTGCGATGGCATTCATCCCGGGCCAGCCGATCGACGCGTACTGCACAGAGGGCAACGTCCCAGTGAACATTCGCGTCCGGCTGTTAGCTGATGTGTGCGATGCGGTGGCCTACGCGCATCGGCGCGGGCTCATTCACCGCGATATCAAGCCCGCGAACGTACTGGTCTTCGGTCCCGCTGCGACCGCGCGGAGCGTCGTCATCGACTTCGGCGTCGCGAAGGTGCTCCACCAAGACGCGCTTTCCTCGACTCTGGCGGGCATGCCGGTCGGAACGCCCGCGTTCATGGCGCCCGAGCAGGCGGCTGGCGCGCCCGCGACGACTTCGATGGATACCTACGGGCTCGGCAACCTGCTGCACGTCACGCTCGCGGACCGCCCGAGGTTTCGCATGGATTCCTCGGCGCACAGCGGGGCGGGCATCGCGCGAGCCATTGAGCAGGCGCCGGTCGAACGGCTAGATGAGTTGCCGCACGGTACGTCGGCGGCGCTCGACGCGCTCCCGGTCGCGCGCGTCCGGCAGCTGGAGGCGGTGGTTGCGCGCGCCACGGCGGTCGACCCGAATGCCCGCTATTCCTCCGCCGACGCGCTGGCATCTGACCTCCGGCGCTGGCTCGCAGGCGAGACCCCAGAGGCGTGCGCGCCCAGCATCTCCGAGTCCGCCCGCGCATTCCGCCGCCGGCACGGACGTGCGGTGAACGTCGGGCTCGCGGTCTTGGTGCTGCTGATGCTAGCGCTCCTAGCGACGCTCTTCTTCGGTTGGCAGTCGCGGCGTGACCGCGAACGTTGGGAGGAACTCTACGAATTCTCCCGCGGCATGCTCGTTGGCTCCGACATTTCCGCGATCACCGGCGAGGCGATGCCCAGGATCCGCGCGATGGCCAGCGCCACCAAGTTGCGCTTTCCGATTGGCTCCGGTGCCGTCGCCGAGGAACTGCTCCTGAGCGAGGCGCTCTCGGCGACCGGGTCCGTGGAGGAGGCGGAGGAGTACGGCCGGAGCGCGGCAACACGCATGGAGGCGTCCGGACTGCACGGGCTGCCGCTCGCACGCGCATGCATGGTGGTCGCCCGCGCGCGGAATGCGCACTACGACTTTCCCGAGTCCAAGGCCTGGATCAACCGGTCGCTTGCGGAGGCGCGCGCCGTTCTGCCACCCTTCGACCCGCGGCTTGCGGACCTGGAGATCGCGGGCATGGCGATGCAGGCGCGGCACGACGTCTTGGGGTCGATCCGCCAGATCGAGGACTATCGCGATCGCCTCGCAGTCGAGCTCGGCGCGTCGGATCCGCGGACGTTGCGCGCATCGGTGGTTGCGGCCTCGACACGCACGATGACCGGCGACCCCGCGCTGTGCCTCGGTCCGTCGCGAAACATCGCCGCCGCGACCGAACGGCTACTCGGGCCGACTAACCCGATCACCATGAGCGCGCGGTTCAACCTGACCCTCGCGCTCTCCTACGCTGGCCAATCCGAAGAGTGCGTTGAGCTCATGCCTCCGTTGCTGGCCGACTACCTCTCGACGGCAGGCCCGCGGTCAGTGCCGTACAACCAGCTGAAGGTGAACTACGCGTCCGATCTCCGGGCGCTCGGCAGGAAGGGCGAGGCACGGCAGGCTCTCGAGGAGGCGTTCGCGGCCTTCTGCGCTCTCTACGAGCCATGCCATCCGCGTGCCCACCTAGCGGGAGTCTCGCTGATCGACCTGCTGATCGAAATGGGGTGCGAGGAAGATGCCCGAGAGACGGCCCGCCTAGCGCTCGACGACACCTGCCGAGCGCGCAGCGAATGGAGCGAAGCTGATGAGGAGCTGCGCCGGCGGCTTCTCGGGCGCTGAGCATCGCAAGCACTCCCGCCATCGCGATGCGTGGGAAGGCCGGTGGTCGGACCTGTATCCGCAACCGTGCGATCTCTAGCGACGCGCTCTGCCATTGGTGCCACGGCGGAGAGGTCTCGAATTCTCTCGCCCGAATGCGGTGGGTCCCTTCGTCCTGCGCGCGACACCCGCGATGAAGACAACGGCTACCTCACCTTCGTGGGAACCAGCGGGTGTGCTTTGGGCGGTAGCATCGAAAGCGCGGGCACACTGCCAGAATTCCAAGGAGATTAATCGTGTTCGAACGACTCACCGATTGCGCTCGCAAGGTCATGGCCAGGGCCAATCAGGAAGCGCAGAGCTTCGACCATAAGTACATCGGGACGGAGCACATCCTGCTCGGCCTCGTGAAGGAGGGCGCGGGCGTCGGCGTCGACACCCTCAAGAACCTGGATATTGACCTTCGCACGGTCCGCCTCGAGGT
>JBILOV010000311.1:0-2569 GCA_044374335.1 Bacteroidia bacterium
GTACGATGACGAACTCGAAAGTACATGTCTATTTTTTTTGTAGGCGTATAATTTAGTTGTGCAAAAATATCGCGACCAGTTGATGGAGAACTTTTACCGGATTGTAACCAAGAAAATTTGTATTGGTCTAAGTAAACTGAAAATGTTAATGTTTTAAAAAGTTTAGATTCTATTCCTAAGTAAATACTTTTTTCATTTTGCGGCAATGTGTTTTCAGAAATAGCATTTCCAAATAAATTTTGAAAGTTTTTTTCATAGTTGCGATAGTGAGCAATGAATGATAATTTTGGGTCGAGTGCCACAATCAATCCCTGGCAAAATGCTTTTCCTTCATTAGCACTCATCGCATATTCACCAAAAATATTGGCATTTTTAAACACATAATTATAATCTAAACCACCAACAAAATTATTCTTTCCCTGAAAATCAAATTGATTATATAAAGATGGTGTTTTAATTAATTCGGCACTTAAATTCATGTTTTGCAATGTCATACCAATGTGCAAGCTTCTATAGTTGTAAGCTACATTTCCTCCAAATACTGTTTGATTAATACTTCCTTTATCTTGTATTAAGGTATTTGTGTTATGTAATCCACCAATTCCTATACTACTAACACCTACAATATCTAAATCGCCATTACTTGATGTATCAACTAAAGTAGCATTTGCATCTATTTTTTTGTAAGACACTAATCCGGATATTTCAAACTTATTTAAACGAATAGTTCCGGCAGCACCTCTAAAAAAACGGTTTTCATCAAATGAACGGTATGGCTTAATGCCAATAGCGCTTCGTTTTAATCCTGTTGGCGAAGCTGACTTGCCAAATGCAAATCCCTGCCAAAGTGTTAAGCCTTGTCCAAAAGTTGCTTGATAATCACCAATAACGAATGTTTTAATAGATTTTATGTTTCTGATAGCAACGTGTCCTGTATAAAAATCAAAGCCCTGCTTTTGAGTACCTTTAAAAAATTGTTCACCTGCATCTTTTTCTCCGGCAATGGCAAATGAAACATTATTATTATATTGAAATGTGTAACGTGCAAAATAACGATCAGGGTTTCCTAGGTAGTAAGAGTTTGGTTTAGTTGCCTTAATTAAACTATCAGGTTTAAAGTAACCAGCTTGCTTTTCAAGTATGCGTTGGTATCTTATAACAAATTCATGTTTACCATCTTTAAACATTTCTTTGGTGCTAAAATGAGCCGAATTAAAATTATCACTTACAAATACAAAAGCTGAAATTTTTTTTATACTTGATAAATCAAATCCATCAATACTCTGTAATTCGTATATAGTTATAAGATTGCCATTCTTTTCTCTATGCTTCAATAAATTATTAATTTGTATATCAGTTAATAATTGTAATTCAGATAATTCTTCTCGTTTGGCTTTATTTAAATTAATGGGATGAGTTTTGTAGTATTGCCAGTTATCAGTAAGGCTTGATAAATCGCCATCTTCACTTTGAAGTTGTTCAGAAAGAAATTCCACATTTTGATTTATTTGCTCATCAACCTGTTCGTTGTTTTTAGTATTTAAGCTATCGTTTTGAGAGTAGCACTTTATGGTACTAAAACATAAAAACAACGTGCTAAATATGTAAAATGATAATTTAATAATGGTTACAGTTTTTCGGAAAGTTCAGCAGTTTTTATTGTAGGTTTGGATTTATCTTTTCCAAAGGCGTAACTTAAACCAATTTGCGGTGAAAAACCTAATATTGAATGGTAAGATGTACACATATCTATTTTTATACCATTATAATTTACACCTAGCCCAAACGAAGCCTGAGCAGGATAAGAAGAACCGCCTACACGTAAATAAACTAATGATGATGGATTGTATTCGATACCACCTTTTATGTTAATTTTTTTGGCCGAGGTTTTTTCAGCTTCCGCTACTATAAAAACTTTTTTAGAAAAAATATATTGCGCACCAAATTTAAAAATGGTAGGAACTTTTTCGTTATTGTAGTTTGTAATTTTTGCTCTGAATGGATTATAAATATGAGATGAAATAACTACTTGTGGTAATATTTTTGCTAATAAACCAACAGATCCAGTAAACGCATTTGATTTACCGTAAATGTCGGCTATTTTTGTATTTAAATAATCAAAGCCAATTCCTGCAGAAATATTATCATTCAATTTCATACCATAACTCAAAGTTGTTTGAGATTCACGGTATAATTTATATCCTAATGAGGAATAGCAGATACCAAATGTTCCCTTTTTAATTGGAATGGCTGCTGCAAATCCTGATTGAGTTAATTCTTTTACAAAAAAACGATTTTCATAAAAAGCACCAAATTCTGTTTTTCTAATAAAGCCCAAACTTCCCTGATTGTTTCGGGTACTCCAAATGTCGAATAAGCAAGAAGAGGCATGTCCCAAAGCAGCAGACCGTGAGCCAATGGGGCCATCTCCATTTGAAGAAAACAAACTTATTGGTATAAAAACTAATAATAAAAAACGTTTCATGTTGTTCAAATATAAATTAAATAATTCAAATTTGTTACATATCAAAAATATTTAACTTTGACTATGTTTTAACTCTACCTATTA
>JBILOV010000044.1:0-11861 GCA_044374335.1 Bacteroidia bacterium
AGGTGGTTTAGCGCCAAATGCTGCTGTAATGAGTTGGCAAGGAATTGACGGCGGCATAGCAGCGGCCAAACAAAAGCATAAAGTTGTTATGACTCCTGGTTCACATTGTTATTTTGATCATTATCAATCAGCACCTAGTGGAGAGCCCTTAGCAATAGGTGGATATACACCATTAGAAAAAGTTTATAGTTATGAACCTGTGCCATCTGTTTTAAATGAAGAAGAGCAATCATATATCATGGGGGCACAAGCTAATCTTTGGACAGAATATATCTTAGATGAAAAACAATTAGAATATATGGCTATGCCAAGAATGGCAGCCTTAGCTGAAGTACTATGGTCGGAAAAAGACAAGAAAAATGAAACTGATTTTTTAAATCGTTTACAAACTCATTTTCTATTGTTGGATAAATTAGATGTCAACTATGCTAAAGCATTATATAAAGTAGAACAAAAAATTACTGCATCCTCAAAACCAAATACGGTTGCACTAGAATTAATTGCTAATGCTTCATTAGGGAGCATTCGTTACACTTTAGATGGAAGCATGCCCACTGCCAATTCAGAGAAGTATCAATCGTCTATTACCTTAGATAAGGATATGACAATTTCAAGTGCGCTTTTTAAAGATGACCAATTAAAAGGAAAAATATCAAGTCGTAATTATGAAATCAACAAAGCAACCAATAAACCTATCACATTAAAAAACGAACCCTCCAAATCTTACAATTGCGGCGGCAGTTTTACATTAGTAAATGGAGTTGTAGCAAAATTACCAAGGGATAATAATGAGTGGCTTGGATGGAGCGGAAAAGATATAGAAGCAACGATTAATTTAGAAAAAGTCCAAGAAATTTCATATTTACAAATTGGCTTTTTAACTGAAGAACTTAATTGGATTTACTTACCAAAATCTGTAGAATTCTTTGTCTCATTAGATGGTGTATATTTTACATCTATAAAAAAACTATTAACCGAAGATTTTAAATTTGAGCGATTTGCAAAGATTTCTTTTCCAGTGACAACAGCAAAGTATGTAAAAATTATAGCTCAAAATTTTGGTAAAATACCAAGTGGGAAATCAGGTGCTGGCGAGGATTCTTGGCTATTTAGCGATGAAATACAAATCAAATAAACATGACAAGTAGAAGACAATTTATTAAACTTTCAGCATTAGCGTCATCTCTTTTTGCTTTTAACAAAAGCAAGGCTAATGAGTTAATTATAAATCAGAGTAAAAAAACGATTAAACCAATCGTTATTTCTACTTGGCGTTTTGGCATAGAAGCCAATGCTGAAGCATGGAAAATATTATCGACTCAAGGCAGATCTTTAGATGCTGTGGAAGCTGGTGTAAAAATTCCAGAAGCTGATCCAAAAGAACGCAGTGTAGGATACGGCGGACGACCAGATAGAGATGGTCGCGTGACGTTAGATGCCTGCATCATGGATGAATATTCTAATATTGGATCTGTTGGTTGTTTAGAACATATTGTACATCCCATATCAGTTGCAAGAGCAGTGATGGAAAAAACACCTCATACTATGTTGGTAGGAGACGGTGCTTTAGATTTTGCTTTAAGCCAAGGCTTTAAAAAAGAAAATTTACTAGTCAAGGAATCGGAAAATGAATGGAAAGAATGGTTAAAGAAAGCTGAATACAAACCAAAAGCAAATATCGAAAATCATGATACCATAGGAATGATTGCTCTCGATATGAATGGAAATTTATCAGGTGCATGCACCACTAGCGGCATGGCATTTAAAATGCATGGACGAATTGGTGATTCACCCATTATTGGCGCCGGATTATTTGTAGATAATGAAGTTGGTGCTGCAACGGCAACAGGACATGGTGAAGAAGTGATGCGGATAGTTGGAAGTCATACAGTGGTTGAATTAATGCGTCAAGGCTATTCGCCTGAGGAAGCTTGTAAAAAAGCTGTGGAACGAATTATTACCATCGCTAAAAACAAAAACAAATCCTTAGATGAATTACAAATAGGATTTATTGCAATTAATAAAAAAGGAGAACATGGCGCCTACTGCTTGCAGAAAGGTTTTAACTATGCCGTTTACTCTCCCGAAATAAATAATCAATTAATTGATGCCAAACATATTATCTAATAAGCTATTAGAAATTGCATGTTTTAATATTGAATCGTGTTTGCTAGCGGAAAAAGCAGGAGCAGATAGGATAGAATTTTGTGCAGATTATTCAGTTGGCGGCATAACTCCAAATCGCGCAGACATTTTAAAAGCCAAAGAATTATTACACATTCCTTTACATGTAATTATTCGTCCGCGTGGTGGCAATTTTGATTATAGTTTAGCAGAAATAGAAACCATAAAAAACGATATTCTATTTTGTAAACAACATCATATCAATGGTGTTGTGTTTGGCGTATTAACTTATAATAAAAAAATTGATACGATAATTAATAAAGAATTAATCGAATTAGCGGGGAACATGTCCACAACCTTTCACAGAGCGATTGATGAATGTGCCGATATGATTGAAGCTATGAACGATATTGTTTCACTTGGCTTTAAAAGAGTCTTAACATCCGGAGGAAAATCAAGCGCCTTAGAAGGAGTTGCTATTTTAAAAAATTGTCAAAATAGCTTTGGAAAAAACATCATCATCATTCCTGGTGGCGGAATTAGAAGCAATAACCTTGCACAGATTGCAACACAAACAAATTGTAAAGAATTTCATTCAGCAGCGATCACACAAAACACAGAGTTTGTAAATGCGACTGAAGTTAGCCTTTTAAAAGAAAAATTAGCTTGAAAAAATTCCTACTATATATATTCTTTTTCATGTATGCTCTAGCATCTTCTCAAGTGCTTTTTCTCAGTTTAAATGATAAAAAATGGAAGTTTCGCGAAGTCGGTACAAAAACATTTTATCCTGCCGAAGTACCAGGAACAATACATACAGACTTAATGAATAATCATTTAATTCCTAATCCTTACTTTGAGAAAGGAGAACAACAAGTGCTGTGGATCGAAGAAAAAGAGTGGGAATACGTTTGTGAATTTGATTATACCAGAGTAAATAAAAATTCCCACTATGAAATAAGTTTTCAAGGTTTAGATACGTATGCGAAAGTGTATTTAAATGGGCAGCCAATTTTACAAAGTGATAACATGTTTTTGCAATATACTATTGATGTGAAAAAATATTTAAGAAAGGGCACTAATACATTAAAAATAGTTTTTGAATCTTCTGTAAAGCGTGGAAAAATAGAAGCGAAAAAATTACCATACACATTACCTGGCGACGAAAAAATATTTACTCGCAAAGCTCAATACCAATATGGTTGGGATTGGGGACCACGCCTAGTGACTTGTGGGATTTATAAGAGTGTTGCATTAAGTGCATGGAATGGTGTAAAAATAAAATCATTGTATCATCAAGTACATTCAATCACTGATACATTAGCTGAGGTGTACTTGATTTTAGAAACAGAAAGCGATACCATTCAAAAACAAAAATATCATTTATCGGTATCCTCTATTACAAACCAAATTATGATTGACTCATCCATCACGGTGAGGAAAGGTTTTAATAGAGACAGTATTTTAATTAAAATACTAAATCCACCATTATGGAATTGCAACTTGCAAGGAAAACCTAATTTATTTCATTGTCTATTTCAAACCATTGAAAATAATCATCAGGTTGAAATGATGAGCACAACATTCGGACTGCGAACTATCGAACTCGTAAAAGATAAAGACTCAATTGGTGAATCTTTTTATTTTAAAATAAATGGTCATCCAACTTTTATGAAAGGAGCAAATTTTATTCCTCCTGATAATTTTATGGCCAAGCAAAAGCGTTCTTATTACGACATTATTCAAAAAGCTAAAGATGCCAACATTAATATGTTGCGCGTTTGGGGAGGTGGCTTATACTTAGATGATGAGTTTTATGATTTATGTGATCAAAATGGTATTTTAGTATGGCAAGATTTTATGTTTGCTTGTGCCATGTATCCTGGTGACACACTATTTTTAAATAATGTGAAACAAGAAGCCGAGCAACAAGTCAAACGTTTGCGCCATCATCCCTGTTTAGCTTTATGGTGCGGTAATAATGAGGTAGATGAAGGTTGGCACAATTGGGGTTGGCAAAAACAATACAATTACTCTAAAACAGATTCAGCTAAAATCTGGAACGACTATCAAAAACTATTTCATACTATTTTACCTAATGCAATTAAAAAGTATGATGCCAAAACAGCGTATGTATCTTCTTCACCTATGATAGGCTGGGGTAAAAAAGAAAGTTTGCTAAGTGGCGATTCTCATTATTGGGGTGTTTGGTGGGGTATGGAACCTTTTGATGTTTACGAAAAAAAAGTAGGTCGGTTTATGAGTGAATATGGTTTTCAAGGAATGCCAAGTTACTTTACCTTAAAGCACTACGGAGACAGTTTAGATTTAAATTCTACTTACATCAAAGCGCATCAAAAACATCCAACTGGCTATCAAACCGTACAAACTTATATGGAAAGAGACTACATTATCCCTAAAGATTTTTTTAAGTACGTTTATACCTCACAACTCTTGCAACGTGATGGGATGCAGATAGCAATTGAAGCACACCGACGAAATAAACCCTATTGCATGGGAACATTATATTGGCAATGGAATGATTGCTGGCCAGTAACCTCTTGGAGTGCTATTGATTATGATCATCGTCCTAAAGCATTATATTATGCAACCAAAAGGTTATATGCTAATTTTTGTATTAGTGTCACTAAAATTAAGGATCAATATCAAGTATTTGTGATAAGTGATTCTTTAAAAAGCATTAGTGCTATTTTAGAAATCAAACTCAAAAACACTAAAGGTGAAACACTTTTAACCAAAACAAAAGCTATATCTGTAAACGAAAATAGTAGCGATGCATTTGAGCATTTTTCGGATGACGAATTAAAATCATTTAAAAAAAATGAAATTTATTTGAGTTGTAATTTAATGATTAAGGAAAAAATAATCGCGCATAAAAACTATTTTTTTGTAAAACCAAAAGAACTTGCTTTATATAAGCCTACGATTAAATTCACTCAAACCGATACTACCATAAAAATAAATTCGGATGTCCTTGTTAAAGACTTGTATTTATTTTCCGAAAAAGGCGATCCCGTTATTTCTGATAATTTTATAGATGTAGAACCTAATCAATTCGTAGAACTAAAAACAACCTTAGGATTAGAAGAATTAAAACAATTACAACATATTTCCTTGTACGATATCAATCATTAAATTATTATTTTTCATTAAATTTACTATGCTACTATTATGAGACCGTTATACTTTTTACTACTTATTTATTTATTTTCTAATTCGTGTTTTTTTGCACAAAGCAAGTATGCTAGCCTGGTTAATCCGTTTATTGGAACCGGTGGAGCAGGGCATGCATTTCCTGGCGCTACCATGCCATTTGGAATGGTTCAATTAAGTCCAGATACGCGTGTGGATGGAAGTTGGGAAGGCTGTGGCGGCTACCACTATTCAGATTCAATTATTTTTGGATTCACGCATACACATTTAAGTGGAACAGGTGTGAGTGATTATGGAGATATTTTAGTGATGCCAATAACAAATTCAAAACAGTATGCAAACAAAACGTATCCAACAAAATTCTCCCATCTTAAAGAAAAAGCGAGTGCCGGTTTTTATCAAGTAAATTTAGAAAATAATATTGATGTGAAATTAACGGCAACAGAGCGTGTGGGAATTCATCACTACAGTTTTCCAAAAATGGACACAGCTTCTATTGTAATTGATTTATTGCATAGAGACAAAACATTAACAAGCACATTAAAAATTATCGATAGCGTTACAATTGTTGGCTCACGCATCAGCGACGCATGGGCCACACAGCAATATGTTTACTTTGTTATGAAGTTTAATAAGCCTATTCGTTCAACTAAATCAACCTACATTAGCAATGAAAATAAAAAATTAAATCAAGAAGAACAAACTGCTGCTTCTTTAATTCAATTCAATAACAAAGACGGTAAGCCACTTATTATTAAAGTAGGAATTTCACAAACAGGTATTGAAGGAGCGCTTAAAAATTTAGAAGCTGAAGCCATGCATTGGGATTTTGATAAATATAAATTGAATGCAGAAGCTGCTTGGGAAAAAGAATTATCAAAAATAAAAATTCAAACAAATGACATTCAAAAAGCTATTGTATTTTATACGGCGTTGTACCATTGTTTCATACATCCTTCATTAGCGGGCGATGTGGATGGAAAATACAGAGGGCGTGATTTTAAAATACATCAAGCAATTGGTTTTACGCCATACACCGTATTTTCGTTATGGGATACTTTTCGCGCCCTACATCCTTTGTTTACAATTATTGAACAAAAGCGTACAGGCGATATCATCAACACATTTTTAGAACAACACAAAGAAAGTGGACGACTACCTATGTGGGAACTATCTGCTAATGAAACTAATTGTATGATTGGTTTTCATAGCGTATCAGTTATAGCAGATGCGATGACTAAAAATATGGTCGGTTTTGATAAAGAAGCCATTTATAATGCTATGTGTGCAGCGGCAACATATACTAATTGGAGCATTCCTGAGTTCAACAAAAATAATTTTTTACAAATTGATGATGAATCAGAAAGTGTATCCAAAACGTTAGAATACGCTTATGATAATTGGTGCATCGGCCAAGTGGCGAAACAGTTAAATAAACAAGCAGATTACAACATATTTATTGAACGTGCTCAGGCCTATAAAAATATGTATGATTATAAAACAGGATTTATGCGACCTCGTAAAAATGGTAATTGGTTAAGTCCATTTGAGCCAAGAGAAGTGAACAACCATTTTACAGAAGCTAACAGTTGGCAATATAGTTTTTTTGTTCCGCAAGATATTTCAGGACTAATTGATTTAATGGGTAGTGAGCAAAATTTTGAAAAAAAATTAGATGAGCTATTTACCGCAAGCACAAAAACAGAAGGACGAACGCAAGCTGATATTACTGGACTTATTGGGCAATATGCTCATGGTAACGAACCGAGTCATCATATGGCTTACTTATATAATTATATTGGTAAACCACAAAAAACTCAAGAAAAAATACATCAAATAGTAACAGAGTTTTATAAAAATGATCCTGATGGATTAATTGGTAACGAAGATTGCGGCCAAATGAGTGCTTGGTATGTATTAAGTTCTATGGGATTTTATCAAGTTTGTCCGGGTAAACCAGAATATACAATTGGTTCTCCATTATTTGATGAAGTAAACATTTATTTAGAAAATGGGAAAATATTTGAAATCAAAAAACAAAATCCAAATCAAAAATTTCAATATATTCAATCATCTAAACTTAACGGAAAAGCATCAAACAGTTCTGTATTAACCCATGCAGATATTGTTAATGGCGGAAAATTAGAATGTATTATGAATGAAAAATTAGACTCGAAATCATTATTTGGAAAAACAGCTTTGTTACGACCAAATACAAAAATAACAGACAAATCAATAATACAATCTCCAATCATTAATGCGCCTACTAAAATAACTGAAACAGAAAGAACAGTTACTATTGAACATCCTAATAGTAAAGCGGTATTGTATTATACCATAGATGGAACAGAACCTAATGCTAATTCAAAGATTTATAAAAGTCCTTTTTATTGTGATTCTTCTACAATAGTTAGTGCGAAAGCATTTCTTAATCAACAAAGCAGTACAACCTCCACTGCGCGATTATTTAAAAAACCAAACAATTGGGGATTACAAATAAAAAGCAACTACACAAAGCAGTATGATGCAGGTGGCGATGAAGGTATTATTGATGGGCAATATGGAACGGTAAATTGGCGAAGCGGCGGTTGGCAAGGTTACCAAGCGCAAAACTTTGAATGTACGATTGATTTAAAGAAAACAACAACGATACAAACGATGAGTGCTAATTTTTTACAGGATACGCGGTCGTGGATTATTTATCCAAAAGAGGTAGAATTCTTAAGTTCTATAGATGGTATCAATTATTCATCAGTAGGAAAAATAAAAAATTCAGTACCTGCAGATGATTATACCAGTCAAGTTCATGCATTTACTTATATACAAGATACGCAACTAGCTGTACGTTATATTAAAATAATTGCAACAAATTATGGTAAATTACCCGATTGGCATCAAGGAAAAGGTGGAGATGCTTATTTATTTATTGATGAAATAGAAATTAAATAGTTTTATGATGAAATTATCTTTATTACTTGTTTTTTTTAGCGTTATAGGTGTTGCTCAGCCAAAATTAGGAATGTGGCGAGGAATACTATTATTGAATGCAGAAAAGAATATTGAGCTCCCATTTAATTTTGAAATAAAAAAGGTAAATGCTAAAATAATTTTAGTTATTCGCAACGCACAAGAACGTATTACTGTTGATGAAGTTGTTTTTACTAAAGATTCATTAAATTTTAAGATGCCCATTTTTGATACAGAATTTAAAACTGAATTAATTGGTGATACCATTCTTAAAGGCGTGTGGATTAATCACACTAAAAAAGAAAACAATACCATTGCCTTTACAGCAAAGTTTGGAAATAAAAATCGCTTTAACGTTCCAATGAAGAGAGCGACTAATTTTTATGACGGAAGGTGGGAAACAACCTTTAGCCCAGAATCAAAAGACAGTAGCAAAGCCATTGGAGTTTTTAAATACATTCCTAATTCAGCAATAGTTGAAGGAACTTTTTTAACTGAAACTGGCGACTATCGATTTTTAGAAGGCACAGAAACCAATGGTAAATTATTCTTGAGTTGCTTTGATGGCTCACATGCATTTTTATTTATTGCCGAACATAATGAAACCGAAATTATAAAGGGAGATTTTTATTCAGGGTCTACTTGGCACGAAAACTGGCTAGCAAAACGTAATGATACATTTCAATTACACGATCCCGAGAGTTTAACCTATTTAAAAAATCCTGAAGAGAAAATTGACTTTACTTTTTATAATACCAAAAATCAAAAAGTAAGTTTAAGCGATGCTACATACAAAAACAAGGTTGTCATTATACAAATTATGGGTAGCTGGTGCCCAAACTGTATGGATGAAAGCGCTTATTTAGCGAAGGTTTACAAACAATACAATAAAAAAGGATTAGAAATTATTGCATTAGCTTACGAGCGAACAGCTGATAGTGAGCGTGCGACAGCAAATATAAGGCGATTAATAAAAAAGTTTGATATCGGTTACGACATCTTGCTTACTGGTTTAACAGGAAAAGATAAGGCCTCTGAAAGTTTACCTTTTTTAAATGTTGTGATGGCATTTCCCACCACTATTTTCTTAGATAAAAATCATCAGGTAAAATCGGTTTACACAGGTTTTAGCGGTCCCGCAACCGGCAAGGCTTATGAAAAATATACCATTAAAACGGAAAGCTTAATTAATAACCTGCTTTATAAAAAAGATAATTAATTGTTTTTAATTTCCTTTTTTTATAATGCTTATATTGTATTTTCAATTTTTGTTTCATTTTTTTTATGTAATAACTAGCGGACTAATCCGTTTGTCTTTTTATAGGGGCATGCGCAAACAAAAATTCTTGACTCAGATAACATTGAATTTATATATACAATAGTGAACCTTATTATAATTAATTTTACTAAATGTTTGTTACTTATACTTTTTTTATTCCTCTCATAGAGATACTGATTCAATTTCAGCATGACCATTTTTATTTATATTGGTGAATTAAATAAATGATATGGAACGAAAGATATTTATTAAATCAATAATAGGAATTGCCACTATGACAACATTAGGAGATTTTAAATTGTTTGCAAATTGTTTATCCGAACAAGATGAATTAATGCCAGTCTTATTTATTGGTCATGGCTCACCCATGAATGCTATCGAAGATAATGAGTTTACAAAAGGTTGGAAAACCATTGCTAAGAAAATTCCTAAGCCAAAAGCCATCCTTTGTATTTCGGCACATTGGGAAACTAAAGGCACTTTTGTAACTACAATGGATAAACCAAAAACGATTCATGATTTTGGAGGATTTTCGCAAGCTTTATTTGACGCACAATATCCGGCTTCAGGAAGCAAATGGTTAGCTGATGAAACTAAGAAAATAATTACTACTACTTCAGTTGGGTTAGATGATTCTTGGGGCTTAGATCACGGAACTTGGTGTATATTAAAACCAATGTATCCTGAGGCTAATATTCCTGTAATTCAATTCAGTTTAGATTACACAAAAAGTACTCAATACCATTATGATTTAGCCAAGGAATTAGCAGGTTTAAGGAAAAAAGGTGTTTTAATTATTGGTAGTGGCAATATGGTACATAATTTTCAGTTCGCTAGATTTAATGGAAATTTTAACGAACCTTTTGGTCACGATTGGGCATTGGAAGCTAACGAAACTTTTAAAAAATTAATTTCTGAAAACGATATTAAATCATTAATCAATTATAAAAATTATAGCAAAGCATTGCAATTATCTGTACCATCGCCCGATCATTATTTACCAATGATTTATGCGATTGCATTGCGTGGTAAAACTGAAAAGATATCCTATTTTAATGATGCAGTTATTGGGGGTTCCTTTTCAATGACATCAATTTTAATTGATAAATCTCAAAATATGTAGCAGTTTTTTATTAAGAATTAAATTTATTAATAACTAATAAATACATAGATAATACTTCGGTTATTAATTAACGAAATAGAATAACATATCTATTTCTTATTTAAAGTAAAATCAATTAAAAATAGATTATTAGTTACTTAATTTTAAAATATATTTTTCTAACTTCTACTAGTGTTAAAAAAACAAACATTGGAAAAACTATAAAAGATAATTTATTATAATCATAAGCTGATTTAAAATCAAAATGAATAAGATGTTGTATTGCCCTAGTCATGCCACAACCAAAACATTCTTTATTAAATAATAACATAGAAACACAAATAGATTGACCACTATCAAAAAAGGTTGCAGGTAAAATTAATAATACTGTTGTTAGTAATGCTAAAAAACTAATAAGCCCATAAAATAATAATTTTTGCTTTTTTTTATTTTTATTAATATTATCCATAATGTTAAAAGTATTTCATTTCTTGCTTTTACTTAAAACAACTGTTGTTTTTTCACCTATTTTTAATTTTGTAACAAGTGGGGTAGAGTTATTTTTATCCTTTAATACAATATTTACAGTATTCGGAGGCATTTTACCTTCATTTACTGCAATGATTTCAATCTTACAAACATCTTCTGTAAATGGAACTAAAATTGCTTTTTTTTCTTTAGAAATAATAAAATTTTCAAGAATTATTTTGTCATTAATAATAAGTGATATTTTATCTTGGTCAAATTGCAATCCATCCCATAATTCAAGTTTAATCTCATTTGATAACCAATTCAATTTCAAAACCTCAGATGATGTTAGGTACAAATCATCAGCTTTTTTTAGTAGATCAGCAATACTTTCCTTTCTAGGATTTAAGGCAGTATCTTTATTTACTTCAGGTTTAGTTAAAAAATCTGTTCCTACTAAATAGAAACTTCCACTCATGCAATTAGTATCATTTTCAAATTTCCCTATAAACTTTCCTTGAATAATACTTTTGTTATTTTTGGATTTTATTTTAGCATTTTTAACATTAACAAAACAAAATTCATTAGTGTTTGCAATGGATTTAGTTGCTAAATTTGTTATTTCAAAAAAAGAAATAGTTTTCTTGTCTCTATTAATATAGCCTTCTATTTTTGTTTTAGTTTTTTCGGAACCATAAAAATCTGTTACTGAATACCCCTCAATTTTTTGATTACTAGTTTCTTTAA
>JBILOV010000002.1:0-30551 GCA_044374335.1 Bacteroidia bacterium
AAATTCTCGCATTGGCGATCCTGTGCCCCACATTTCAACGGATGGTGAATTATTTTCCTTTGCATCATGAAACTTTCTAATTAATGCCGGAAGTACATGCGAGTTGTTTAAATTATAACTATCGTTTGGCCCATACATATTTGTTGGCATTACCGAAATAAAATTGCAACCGTATTGACGCTTATAGCTCTCACACATTTTTATCCCTGCTATTTTAGCTATAGCATAAGGCTCGTTTGTTTCTTCTAATAAACCCGTTAGCAAATATTCTTCCTTTAATGGTTGAGGCGCTAACTTAGGATAAATGCATGAACTTCCTAAAAATAGTAGTTTTTTTACACCGTTTAAATATGCGTTATGAATCACATTATTTTGAATCATTAAATTTTCATAAATAAAATCGGCTCTATAAACATTATTTGCTTGTATGCCTCCAACTTTAGCTGCTGCTAAAAAAACATACTCAGGTTTTTCTTCAACAAAAAAATCACTAACAGCTTGTGAGTTGCGTAAATCTAAATCTTTAGAAGTTTTGGTTATAAAATTTGTATATCCTTTGGATTTTAAGTTCCGCATGATAGCTGATCCTACCATGCCGCGATGACCTGCTATGTATATTTTTGATGTTTTTTCCATATAGTGTACTTTTACATTGTAAATGTTCCATTTTCAATCATCAATGTTAACTATTTAAATATTGAAGAATTAAAATTGAAAATTGATAAATGAAAATGTTTTTGATTTTCGTTTAAGATTTGACAATTTACTTCTTAACCTTATTATCTGTAGCTGTTTTTGCCGATTTAGTAAAAATATTAACCAATTCTGCCACTTCTTTTTTAGCCTTTAAAAATGCAGTACTATCAGGAACGTAATTTCTTTTTTCTATTATTGTAATACAGATTTTACTTTCTTTAAGTTCCTTTAAACAAATTTTTATTTTATGAATAAAGTCATTTCTAGATTCAGCAAATTGCGCTTCTCCATAATTCAATGCTGGCGATGTTCCTGAACGCATTAATTGATCTCCAAGGTGATTACAAGACCTTTTGTTAGGCAAATTATCAGTGATTTCTAAAATAAGAACTGCAAAATCTATTAGCCGATTTTCTAGTTCTTGTGTTTTTGAAATATTTTCACTGATATTTTCCATTCTATAATCCCTGTTCAATATTAGCTTTTCAATCATCAATGTTCAATTGTTTTAATATTAAAGAGCTAACATTGATCATTTAAAATTGAAAGTCTATTTTTACTCTTTATAATTTAATATTTTATGCCCACCATCTAGCAAATATTTGTCTCGTTTAAATAACTCAACATCTGCCGCAACCATCTCTTTACACAATTCAGCCACGGTATATGTTGGAGTCCAACCCATTTTAATTTTTGCTTTAGTAGCATCACCTACTAACAATTCAACTTCAGCTGGTCGATAATAATTTGGATCTATTTCAACAATCACTTTTCCTGTAGCAGCATCAATACCTTTTTCGTTTTCTGCTTTACCTTCCCATTTTATAGTTATGCCAACCTCAGCAAACGACATATTAATAAATTCACGCACTGTAATTTTTATTCCCGTTGCTAAAACAAAGTCATCTGGTTCGTCTTGTTGTAACATTCTCCACATGCCTTCCACATAATCCTTAGCATGTCCCCAATCTCTCTCAGAGTCAATGTTTCCCATAAACAGTTTGTCTTGTAAACCCAAACTTATTTTTGCCACAGCGCGTGTAATTTTGCGTGTTACAAATGTTTCTCCACGTAATGGACTTTCGTGATTAAACAAAATACCATTACAAGCAAACATGCCGTATGCTTCGCGATAATTTTTAGTAATCCAAAATGCATATAACTTTGCAACGCCATACGGACTGCGAGGATAAAAAGGTGTTGTTTCTTTTTGAGGAATTTCCTGAACTAATCCATACAACTCAGAAGTTGAGGCTTGATAAAATCGTGTTTTCTTTTCTAATCCTAAAATACGAATAGCTTCTAAAATTCTGAGTGTACCAATTCCATCAGCATTAGCCGTATATTCTGGTGTATCAAAGCTCACTTTTACATGCGACATAGCCGCTAAATTGTATATTTCGTCTGGCTGAACTTCCTGAATAATCCGAATCAAATTAGTACTATCAGTTAAATCGCCATGGTGCAATTTAAATTTTATTTTATTTTCATGCTGATCTTGGTATAAATGATCAATCCTATCGGTATTAAATAACGAACTTCTCCGCTTAACGCCATGTACTGTATATCCTTTGCTTAATAACAGTTCCGATAGATAAGCTCCGTCTTGTCCTGTTACGCCTGTAATTAATGCTACTTTACTCATATTTTACTTTATAGAATAGCAATATTACGAAAAATTAACTGAAAAATTACGTGATTTTCAGTGATAATAGGTTTGATAAATGAAGTTTTTTAATAGCTTTGCTAATCTAAAAATCATCATAAATGAAAACAACATTTGGCAAACAAAACTATCAAATTTTTATAGCAGGAATTGTATTAATCATATTAGGTTATTTATTAATGATAGGCGGTGGTAGCGAAGATCCAAACGTATTTAATCCGGCAATTTTTGATACACAGCGTATTACTATTGCTCCTATGGTTTGTTTAATTGGTTTTGTGACAATAATAGTTGCTATTATGTGGCGACCAAAAACTAAAAACGAAGAAGCTTAATTCTTCTTTTTATATTTTCTTTTATGACCTATTTTCAAGCGTTTATTATTGCTCTTATTGAAGGCTTAACCGAGTTCTTGCCAATATCATCTACTGGTCATATGATTTTGGCTTCCTCATTAATGAAAATTCAAAATCATCAATTTGCTGAAACCTTTGAAATTGTGATACAATTAGGCGCTATTTTAGCAGTGCTATTTTTATATATTAAACGTTTTTTTGTTGGGATTAATATTTATTTAAAATTATTTGTAGCTTTTCTTCCAACAGGTGTAATTGGTTTATTGGCTTATAAAACAATCAAGTTATATTTATTTAATCCTTATGTTGTTAGTATATCATTAATTGTTGGCGGACTGGTTTTATTGGTTTTAGATAAATGGAGTTCTAAAAAAGAATCAGAATACAAAGAAATAGAAGACATAAGTTATACTAATGCCGCTAAAATAGGATTATTTCAATGCATCTCAATGATTCCGGGTGTTTCGAGATCAGCAGCCACAATTTTTGGTGGAATTTTTTCTGGATTTAATCGTCAGCAAGCGGCCGAGTTTTCTTTTTTATTGGCAATCCCAACGATGTTTGCTGCATCCGGTTACGATTTATTAAAAGAAAAAGATAACATTCATAGCAATGATATTACTATTCTTTTTTTTGGAGCACTAATTGCTTTTATTGTAGCTTTTTTTGCCGTTAAAGCCTTTGTAAGCTTTTTAAATAAATACGGCTTTAAACATTTTGGATATTACCGAATTATACTTGGCGTCCTTTTTTTAATTTATGCTTTAAGCACAGGACTAGAGTTAAATCCTTAATTTAATCAGGAATTAAAGCAATCCCAAATGAGAACTTAATAATATCTATTGGTTCAGTTTGAGTAAACACTTCACTAAAATAATAACTGGCCGTTAAATAAACTTATTTAACTCCACTACTAAAATTTATTCTGTAACGCAATGATGTTGGCGTTTTTAGTATTGTACAAACGAATGCTTCCATTATGTACAACTATTTTTTTTCATTGAATTACTAAAAATACATGCATTTTAAAAAATAAAAAAACAAATTAAAGGCAAGCTTATGTAAGCCTATTTACGTACTTTTGTAATCCAATTTTTAATTATGGCAAAAGCAGGTCCAATAGTTTGTTCGTTTTGCGGACGAGATAAAAAAGAAGTAAAAGTTTTAATAGCTGGAGTTACAGGTCACATTTGTGATGTTTGTATTTCGCAAGCATTTAAAATTGTAAGTGAAGAAGCGGGCGCTCAAGGCAACCAACAAGTTCAACATGCTTTAAATGTTTTGAAACCACATGCTATTAAAAAACATTTAGATGAATATATTATTGGTCAAGATGAAGCTAAAAAAATATTAAGTGTCGCTGTGTATAATCACTTTAAACGTGTTTCGCATGTAGCAGATGCTAAAGAAGATATTGAGATTGATAAATCAAATGTGATTTTAGTTGGGGAAACTGGGACAGGAAAAACTTTGATGGCGCGCACTATTGCTAAATTATTAAATGTTCCTTTTTGTATTGCAGATGCTACCGTATTAACCGAAGCTGGTTATGTTGGAGAAGATGTAGAAAATGTTTTAACACGTTTATTGCAAGCAGCAGATTATGATGTGCCAAGTGCCGAACGCGGAATAGTGTTTATTGATGAAATAGATAAAATTGCTCGTAAAGGCGATAATCCATCTATTACACGTGATGTTAGTGGCGAAGGCGTGCAACAAGCCATGTTAAAACTATTAGAAGGATCCATTGTTAATGTGCCACCACAAGGCGGACGAAAACATCCAGATGCAAAGATGATACAAGTAAACACAAAAAACATATTATTTATTTGTGGTGGAGCATTTGATGGTATTGATAAAAAAATATCCCAACGTTTAAATACACAAGCCGTTGGATATTCTGCTTCAGTTGCTAAAGATGATATTGATAAAAGTAATTTATTACAATATGTCTCTCCGCAGGATTTAAAATCGTTTGGATTAATTCCTGAATTAATTGGACGTTTACCAGTACTAACCTATTTAAAACCTTTAGATAGAGAAACACTTCGTTCAATTTTAACAGAACCAAAAAATGCCTTAATCAAACAATACAAACATTTATTTAAAATGGAGGGTATTAAATTAGAATTTGAAGAAACTGTTTTAAATTTAATAGTTGATAAAGCGTTGGAGTTTAAACTTGGTGCGCGTGGCTTACGTGGTATTTGCGAATCAATTATGGTAGACTTTATGTTTGATGCGCCAAGCGATGAGAAAGGCTCTAAAAACTTAACTATTACGTTAGAGTACGCTTTGGATAAATTAAAGTCTGCAAGGTTAACACAGTTACAAGTAGCTTAATTTTTTTTTGAAAGTATTTTCTTTTAGCCGTGCACTGCGAGTTGGAGTTTTTGCTGCTCACAATAGCTATCGAAACTTTGCAAGAGATAGGCATTCACTAACTGGCACATCGAGGCAATAACCTCGCGAAGATTTAATTTAGATACTCTAATAAATTAAACAAATTTGTTTTTATTTTCAGGGCTAAACTCATTAAAAAAATAACCAACCTTACAATCATCAATATCGATGTTTGGAAATTTCATTACAAAATTTCGCAGTATTACGGCAACTAGCCGCACATTTTTTAAATTCTGGTATATCAAATTTATCGCATTCAAAGGCGTATTTTTCAGTCGCTATGGCACACTCTAAACATTTACGTTTAGCCAATATGCTATTAGCATTCATATATCTAACCGTATTTGAAAGAGTAGTGATGCATTCTTTGCTAAGTTTTCTGTGCGCAGTCATGCTTTCATTCTTTTTACAAAAATGCCCTACTTTCTTACAAGAGATAATACAAGAATTGCATGCCTCAATACAAGCTTTGTATTTTTCAATACTTGATTCCAACTTTTTACGCTCACTCTCCCCGTCATTTAAAAATGATGGTTTTATGGATATTGCAGTTAGTATCATAACACCAACTGATGCAAATAAAACGATTAGCTTTTTCATTATTTCCTAATTTAAATTGTTTGTAGTAATCGAAATGAATACAAAGATGTATCACAATTAATCCACGAAAAATGATACTGGTCAAATTGAGTATTGATGTTAATGATGTGTTTAAAAAACAAACCAAATAGATATATAAAAATTTAAGTTTGAGTAAGTACTTGTTCTTGATTTCTAAAGAAATTGTTTTGTACTCAACTTTTTCTTGCTAATTTTTGTGTTATAAACAATAGCTATTTTCTGCATCATTTATGTTTGTTGTGATAATGCCAACAAAAGCAAACAATTCATTCATTTATTTGGCCGTGTCCCACTCCGCCAGCTGGCGGATCGGGTCAGGCTATCACTTCAATCTTTTATAACCTTCGCTAACGCTCGCTTTTAAAAGGATTTATGTTCTATCCTTCACGCAGTTTTTATTTGCATTTATTATTTCTCGCCACTGTTGATATTATCACCAGAAGAAGTTTTTTGTAAATTATTATTTTTTAAATAACATTAACAAGATTTAAAAATCATTTCTAATCCTATTAATCTGCGTTATCTGTGTTCCATTCTTTTAATTACAAATATTAACTTGTTATTGATAACAACACAATGGTTAAAAATTAAACATTTTATAAATGCTACAAATTGTAGCTGAAGCCAACCATAAAATAAATTATTTTTGCTCCCAGAGAAACAATTTAATTTATAGAAAGATGCAATTACAAGTGATTCAAACAAAAATTTATGAAGTTAGAGGGCAAAAAGTTATGCTAGATTTTGATTTGGCAGAATTATACGAAGTTCAAACTAAAAACTTGAACCTAGCGGTAAAAAGAAATCTAAAAAGATTTCCTGTTGATTTTATGTTTCAGTTAACAAAAACTGAATGGGAAAGTTTGAGGTTGCAAATTGAAACCTCAAACACAAGAGGAGGAACAAGGTATTTACCCTATGCTTTTACTGAACAAGGCGTAGCCATGTTAAGCGGCATATTAAATAGCGACAAAGCTATTGATGTAAATATTGCCATTATGCGTGCTTTTATTGCTTTAAAACAATTTGCTTTAACAAACACTGAATTAAATAATAAACTCAAGGAACTTGAAAAAACATACAATAAACAGTTTAAAGATGTTTACGAAGCCATTAATTATTTACTGCAAAAAGATAAACAGGAAACAAGCCAAAAAGAGCGAAAGCAAATTGGATATAAAACTAAGTAAATACTTACATCAACTACAAAGTTATAAAATCATCGCCACTGTTGGTGTTTTCACCAACAGCCATTTTTTAATCAGTTATTTTTGCCCTTGTTGGTGTTTTCACCAACAAGTAAATATTGTTAAATTTTATAATGCCTAAATTACATCATACAGATAATCCAATTCAGTTTTATACCGCTACCATATTGCTTTGGCAAAAATTATTAAAACAAGATAAGTACAAACAAATTATCATTGATAGTTTAACTTTTTTAGTAAAAGAACAACGTGTTAAAATATATGGTTTTGTAATAATGGAAAATCATATTCATATAATTTGGCAAGGCACAACATTATATTCTTTAAAACATACGCAATTAAGTTTTATGAAATATACTGCTCAACAAATAAAATTTGATTTAGAAAAATATCACCCAGATGTATTGCCTTATTTTATTGTAGAGGCAAAAGATAGAAAATATCAGTTTTGGGAACGTAATGCTTTATCAATTGATATAATGAGTTCGGATGTGTTTATTCAAAAATTAAATTATATTCATAAAAATCCAGTTAGGGCTAACTTATGCCAAACGGAAACAGATTATACATTCTCATCTGCTAAACATTATATGAATATGCCGCATAATTTTTATTTTTTACAGCCCTATGAACATCATCTTTAGTATTTCTTCATCGCCACTGTTGTGTTATCACTAGCAGCTATTTTTTGCATAAGTTATTTTACTCTTCTGCATCTGATTGTTTTATCACCAGCTATTTATGTAATACAATTATACTTATCCGCCACTGTTGGTGTTATCACCAACAGCTATTTTTTTGTATCAGGTAGGATTGCATTCCTCCCATTTCTTGTTGGTGATAACACCAACAAGGGCTAAATAGTGATAACACCAACAAGGGCAGAAAAAACATACAATAAACAATTTAAAGATGTTTACGAGGCGATTAATTATTTACTGCAAAAAGATAAACAGGAAACAAGCCAAAAAGAGCGAAAGCAAATTGGATATAAAACTAAATAAATAGAACACCAACTCAATGTAATTAAATTATCGCCACAGTTGGTGTTTTCACCAACAGCCATTTTTTGCATTAGTTATTTTTACTCTCTGCAGTTTATATTACATACTTTTACTTGTTGGTGATAACACCAACAAAGGCAGAAACACCAACAAGGGCTAAAATGGTGATAACACCAACAAGGGCGAAAAAATATTAGGATTCCCACCTAACTTAAAATCTTCCGAACAGTAATGGTGATAACACCAACATTGGCAAGAGTTGAGTAAACAAAAATTTGCACAAGAGTTGGAGTATGAAATAGTAAAATTGATTATTGAATTAAGTGGTGGTAATTCTGCTAAACTACCTGAAATATTAGGATTCCCACCTAACTTAAAATCTTCCGAACAGTAATGGTGATAACACCAACAAAGGCAGAAACACCAACAAGGGCTAAAAATCATCGCTGATATTTCTATTATTGCAAAAAAACAAAAATAGTAAAATTGACTGTTGAATTAAGTGGTGGTAATTCTGCTAAACTACCTGAAATATTAGGATATCCACCTAACTTAAAATCTTCCGATAGTAATAGTGATAACACCAACAAGGGCAGGAAATAGTTAAAAAGACCTAACCGCTCTCACATAGTAAGGGGTGCTCTTATCATTGAGACTATTCGCATCGCCATTGGGAAAATAGAAGCCCCAAGCATAGTTTGGAGCGCTCTCCGAACTACTCCAATAGTAGATCTCATTTTGTAAAACTGCTGCACCACCAATGGTTGATAATACTTTATTAATATTAAAACGATTATGCCACATCAAACTTAACTCATCAATTGAAGGCAAATACCAGTCACTCTGCCCACCATTGGAAGAATTTAAACAAAGGGAAGCAGCACTGCTTGTATGCCCTGTCTGAAAAGCAATTGAATTACTATTGCTTAAGCCATCCCATGAGCTCTGCGCAGATGAACCAATAAGTGTTGATGAAACATTACTCCAAACCTGGCTCGCGCTTAAGTCAACTTTATCTACAATTAAACCATGTTCAACGGCCAGTGCATCTTTCCATAAATGATATATAACACCACCGCCAAATTGTTCACCAATATAGTGTATAAATCCTCCTCCACTTGCAGGACCTTGTGGGCCTTGTGGTCCAATTGCACCTGTTAATCCTTGTATACCTTGTGCTCCAGTAGCACCATTACAAACATATTTAGTTAGTGTAGTATTTATTTCTCCAGCATCCAAAACACCATTATTATTAGCATCTAAACCGTATTCTAATTTTGTACCGCCTGCAGCACAATTAGTGCCTGTTGCTTCTGCAGTTGTTTTTATTAAGGTACTTTGTCCGTTCGTTCCATTAGTGCCATTTATTCCATTATTACCATTTGCGCCCGCAGAACCTTGAGGACCAGCTGCGCCTGTAGCACCTGTTAATCCTTGTGGTCCTGTTGCGCCAGTTAATCCTTGCGGTCCTGTTGCACCTATCAAACCCTGAGAACCAGTTGCGCCAGTTGGTCCTTGCGGGCCAGTTGCTCCTGTTAAACCTTGCGGCCCTTGTGCACCTGCAGCACCCGTTGCGCCAACCGCACCACTAGCGCCCGTTAATCCTTGTGGTCCTGTTGGTCCTTGTGGTCCTGTAGCCCCCGTCAATCCTTGAGGACCCGTTAATCCTTGTGGTCCAGTTGCACCCGTTAATCCTTGTGGACCAGCTACCCCTGTTAATCCTTGTATACCTTGCTGACCTTGTGGACCAGTTAATGAATTAATAAAATCTGTTTGAGTACCTACATTGCCTAAACTAATCCATACATCGTATGCACTTAAACCGTTAGTTCCATTAGTACCTGCAATACCCTGAGTACCTTGCGGGCCAACAGGACCTTGTGGTCCAGTTAAACCAACCAGCACAGGTGTAGTATAGGTTGAACCATTGTAGTAAGTAAAAGTAAGTGTACCATTTCCGTTATCTGCAACGGCGGTTATACCATTACCAGATAAATGAGCGTAGTTTGCTGTATCGGCATAATCACTATAATTTGCTGAATCAGCATAATTACTATGATTTGCGTTGCCACTATATAATGCATAAGGTACGCTCCATAATTGTTGGTTAGACATGGTTGTGTAATTTGCTCCACCATTTTTATCAATTTCTACTTTTAAAAAATGATAGCCCGAACCCCAATTAATAGAATTAAAACTATTTGTACCAACTTGATTACCTTGCCCTATCACTAACGAAAACATACCAAAAGCATCGGTTGTTGTTGCATGTGTTTCTTTATATACTTCGGTACCATTGGCAGAGCCAGCTAAAATAACAAACCTCACGCCAATAAGTTCTTCCCAAAGCACTTGTCCCGGCGAGTTAAGGCCTGGTTGATTGTTGCCGTTATCGCTATAAACAATAGCTTGATAGTTTATCCCTTGAGGTGGCGCCTGAGCTACTATAAATGTTGCAGTTGTGATGCAAATGATGAGTGTAAGTAGTATTTTTTTCATGATGTTTATTTATATTTTTAGTATGTAGTGTTAATTTTTAGATAAACGTCTTTAAAAGTTAATGCTAATGCCTGCTAAAATTTGATGTCCCATATTTCTAGTTTTTTCGCCTTTATCAGATTTTTCAATTTGATTTAGTCCGATATTAAAACGGTAATCTAAAAATACCTGCATCGTTTCGGTCATTTTAAATCGGTTATTTAATATAAATCCAGTATTTGCGTCCATTGTTTTTAAGGCGCTATTTTTTGCCATATCATAACGGTCTAATCCTATGGTTTGTTCGCCTTTTATAAGATAATCCATACCAATTAGTATTCCTGGTCTAAACGAATACACATTTTTATCTATTAGCTTAAATAAATAACCACAATTAATTCCTAAGTACTGCAATTTCCAATTAATAGGAATACTGCCAAACGTTGTTTTTGCGCCTGCTTGATGGTATAATAACTCGGCACGAATAACGTTGCTTTTTCCTCCAAATAAATCAAGGCTCACGCCGTAGGCATTACCTGATTGATAATTTATTTTTGAATTGCTATTGCCCGATGCATCTTTATATAGTAAAGTTGTCATGGTTTTTCCGGCATTGATATTAAAACTTTTAATGAGCTTGTTAGTTTGCGCCAACATAAAAAACGGAATAGTTAGTAGCGAAATAAAAATAGATTTTTTCATATGTAGATGTTTATTGTTTTTTAGTTGTCATATGGTTTAGCCAGTTTATCTTCATTTGTTTTTGTGTTTCGGAAAACATGTCTATTTCATATGTAGATGTTTATTGTTTTTTAGTTGTCATAACTTGTCCCGAACTTGATTCGGGATGGTTTAGCCAGTTTATCTTCATTTGTATTTGTGTTTTGGTAAACATGGCTATTTCATATTAATTTTGTTCGGTTTATTTATTCAACAATAATTACTTTAAAAGAGGCGTTTCGTTTTTCTTGGACTATTTGTAAATGATAAACGCCGGCACTCACTTTTTCAACATAAAGTTGAACGAGTTGGTTCCCCGATGCATTTCCTTCCAAAATTAATTTGCCAGTCATATCATAAAGCACATAATTAAATTCTTCGTCTGTAGCTTTTGAGAGTTTAAAAGAAAATTGACCATTATTTGGATTAGGAAATAATTCAATAGTAAGGTCATTGTTTTTCATCCGCAACGATAATGGTTGATTAAATCCTTGACGAAGGTAAAATCCATCGCCTTGGGTTTCGTAGGTTGTTAATGCAGGTTGACCAACTGTTTGATGAATTAAAATGCCATTATTTGTATTACTCGAGCCAAACGAACTGATAGTTGACCTGCCTATTGTTTGGGAAATTGCAACAACTGAACAAAGTAAAAAAAGGGGTATAATTAAAAATCGCATAGCTTCAATAAATTACATATTTAACAAATATATAAAATAATTTTAAAATATAAGTTTTAACATTATTGCTATCAATAGCCTAGTAATATCGTTCAATTGCAACTATTGAATAATATTGGAAGATAATTATGAGTAATTTCTATCGCCACGGTTGGCTTTATCCTCAACAATTATTCTGCATTCATTTTTTCTTGTTGGTAATAAAAACGAGGGTGAAAACTTAATTAAAATAAAAAAACCATCTTACGAATAAGATGGTTTTATGCTTAAAAAGTTATTTAGTTTACCTTACTAACTTAATAACACGAATTTTATCTAAAAATAAAATAACAGGATATGTTGGATCAATTTCGTACCACTTAGCTGCAAAATTTGGTTTAGAACCAGCATGGTGATGGTTATTTTGAAATAACTCGCCCATCATTAAAATATCCCAAAATAACGTATTTTTTGATTTATCTCCTGATTCAAAATTACGGTAACCGTATTTGTGTCCAGCCCAGTTAACGATAGCGCCATGAATTGGACCTATTAAAAAATGAATAGGCAACAATAAATACATCCACCAATGCGTTGCGAAAACGGCATAAAAAGCAACGTATGCTGCCCCAAAAGCAATACGTGTATACCAACTATCCGCAATTTTATCAATTGCAGGGTATTCAGGAAAATTACGGTCAAATTTTTCATCAACCACTACACGCTTATTTAACACGTCATTATAAATAACTTTTGTATGCATCATCATTGCAAATGCATCTTTAAAACTATGTGGAGTGTGTGGGTCTTTTTCTGTATCACTGTATGCATGGTGCATACGATGCAAAATAGCATAAGCGCGAGCATTTAAATAAGAAGACCCTTGACTTACCCAAGCAAAAATATAAAAAAACTTTTCCCAAAATTTATTCATCGTAAACATTTTATGCGCAGCATAACGGTGTAAATAAAATGTTTGTCCAAATAAAGAAAGATACCAGTGAAGAATTAAAAATAGTAGAATTATCATTTTAATTGTGTGTTTAAGAGATTACAAAGATGAGCATTTTAATACAAATTCTACCCTTTTTAATAAGAACAACAGCCATAAAAAAAGGTTTACAATTGTAAACCTTTTTTTACAAAAATTATAATTTAAAATTTATCCATTAAGTGCTTCAGCACCTGCTACAATTTCTAAAATCTCTGTTGTAATAGCTGTTTGACGAGCTTTGTTATAACTTATTTTAAGATCGCGTAACATGTCTTTAGCATTATCGGTTGCTTTGTGCATAGCAGTCATACGAGCACCATGTTCAGATGCCACTGAATCTAATAAAGCTTTGTAAAATTGTGTTTTTAAAGAACGAGGAATTAAATCACTTACAATAAATTCCATACTTGGTTCAAATATATAATCTGCCGAAGTTGGTTTTCCATCTGTTTGTGAAGCTACAATCGGCAAAAACTGTTCCGCTTGAACTAATTGAATAGCAGCATTCTTAAACTGATTGTAAACTAAAACAACTTTATCAAATTGTTTATTTACAAACGTTTCCATTATTTTTTCTGCAATTGGAGCTACGGTATTGTAATTTAAACTGTCAAATATTTCGTTTAAGCCATGAGGCAAATCTGTTCCATGAATATTATATTCAGTTCGCTTAAATGCATCATTTGCTTTTTTTCCAATACTTATTACTGAAACATTATTATCAGCATATTCATTTTTAATTAATCCCCATGTTTTTTTAATAACATTAGCATTAAAGCCTCCAGCTAAACCACGATTAGAAGAAATAACAACTAACAATACACTTTTAGTTTTTGTATCACGAGCATAAGCATTTTCAGATGTATCTAAACTTGAACTTACGTTTTGTAATATTTCTTGCAATTTATTGGCATAAGGACGCATTTGCGTAATAGCATCTTGGGCGCGTTTCAATTTTGCAGCACTTACCATTTTCATAGCACTTGTAATCTGCATGGTTGAACCAACTGATACTATTCTATTTCTTACTTCTTTTAAATTTGCCATCTCTTGTTAGTTTTTAGTTATAAGTGTTTAGTTTTTAATAGTGTTATTAAAAACTAAACACTAAACATTTAAAACTTATTTAGTTGTATTTTGCTGATAATTCTTTTGCAGTTGCTTCTAATACGCTAGTAATTGAATCATCAAATTTACCTGCTTTTAAAGCATCTAACTGTTCTTTATTTTTACGTTCGCAAACATCTAGGAATTCTTTTTCAAATTCTCTCACTTTATTTACAGGAATTGTACGTAATAAGTTTTTAGTTCCTAAATAAATGATAGCAATTTGTTGTTCAACACGTAAAGGAGACGCATTTGCTTGTTTCAAAATTTCAACGTTACGAGCACCTTTATCTAAAACTGATTTTGTAGCCGCATCTAAATCAGAACCGAATTTAGAAAATGCTTCTAACTCACGATACTGTGCCTGATCTAATTTTAAAGTACCAGCTACTTTTTTCATTGATTTAATTTGAGCATTACCTCCAACACGTGATACAGAAATACCTACGTTAATTGCCGGACGAACACCAGAGTTAAATAAATTTGTTTCTAAAAATATCTGACCATCTGTAATAGAAATTACGTTTGTTGGAATATATGCAGAAACGTCACCAGCTTGTGTTTCAATAATTGGTAGAGCCGTTAAAGATCCTCCACCTTTTACAATTGATTTTAATGATTCTGGTAAATCATTCATGTTACGAGCAATCTCATCAGAAGCGTTAATTTTTGCTGCACGCTCTAATAAACGACTGTGTAAGTAGAATACATCACCTGGATATGCCTCACGTCCTGGAGGACGACGTAATAATAAAGACACCTCACGGTAGGCAACTGCTTGTTTAGATAAATCATCATAAACAATTAAAGCTGGACGACCAGTATCTCTAAAGAACTCACCAACTGCAGCACCTGCAAATGGAGCGTAGAATTGCATTGGCGCAGGATCAGACGCATTAGCCGCAACTACTACCGTGTAAGCCATTGCACCATTTTCTTCTAAAGTACGAACAACGTTTGCAACAGTAGAACCTTTTTGAGCAATCGCTACATAAATACAGAATACAGGTTTTCCTGCATCGTAAAATTCTTTTTGATTAATGATTGTATCTAAGGCAACTGTAGTTTTACCAGTTTGACGATCGCCGATGATTAACTCACGCTGTCCACGCCCAATAGGAATCATTGCATCAATCGCTTTAATACCTGTTTGTAAAGGCTCAGCAACAGGCTGACGATAGATTACGCCTGGTGCTTTACGCTCTAAAGGCAATTCATAAGTTACTCCTTGAATTGGTCCTTTACCATCGATAGGATTTCCTAAAGTATCAATAACACGACCTAACATACCTTCACCAACGTTAATTGATGCAATACGGCCAGTACGTTTTACTGAAGAACCTTCACTAATACCAGTGCTTGCGCCTAATAATACAGCTCCAACGTTATCTTCTTCCAAGTTTAATACAATTCCTTGTAAACCTGTTTCAAATTCAATCAACTCACCTGATTGAACTTTAGATAAACCGTAAATACGAGCGATACCATCACCTACTTGTAATACAGTTCCAACTTCTTCTAATTCAGCTTCCGATTTGAAACCTGATAATTGTTGTCTTAAAATTGCAGATACTTCTGCTGGTTTTACTTCAGCCATTTTTTTTATGGTTAATTATTAATTTAATGCTTTATTTGTTAATTCCTTTTTCAAGTTTGATAATTGACGAGCAACTGATTTATCTAATTGTTTATCACCAATTTTTAAAATAAACCCTCCAATAATATTAGCATCTACTTTTTCTACTAATTCAACTTCTCCACTTAATTGAGATTTTACTAAATCCAATGCTTTTTGTTTAGTAGCAGCATCCAAACCGTTAGCCGATGTAACTACCGCTGTTAAAATATTTTTGTGAGAACGGTATTGCTCAATAAATTCGCTTGCCATTTCGGGGATAACATTCTCTCTTCTTTTAGAGGCTACAATGGTTAAAAATCCAGAAGTAATAACATTAAACTTTCCATCAAAAACCGCTTTAATTGTTGCAATTTTTTTATCAGATTTAATGATAGGGCTATTTAAAAAAGTAATAAATTCTCTAGAGTTTTCGCATACATCTCTTACCTGAATCATATCAGCATAAACAGCCTCTAATTGGCCTTTTTCAACTGATAAGTCGAGTAATGATTTAGCGTATCTTGATGCAACTATCATAGTTTAAATTTAAGATTTAAGATTTAAGAAATTAGAAGTTTTGTTTTAACACAATCTTACTTCTAAAATCTTACTTTTAATTTAAGTTAACGTCTTTCATTAAGTTGTTTACTAATGCTTTTTGTTTTTCATCGCTTGATAATTCACTACGTAAAATTTTCTCAGCTATTTCAATAGATAAAATTGCAACTTGATTTTTTAATTCAGCTACTGCTGCATTTTTTTCGTTAGTAATTTGCTCACGTGCAGATGACATAATACGATCAGCTTCAGACTGAGATTTTGCTTTAGCTTCCGCAATAATCGCATCTTTTGTATCGCGTGCTTCTTTTAATAAATTATCACGTTCAGCGCGAGCTTCAGCTAAAATCTTTTCATTATTCGATTTTAACTCACGCATATCTTTTAATGCATTTTCAGCACTCGCTAAAGCATCTTCAATCCCTTTTTCACGAGTTTTGATAGCATTTAATATTGGTTTCCAAGCAAATTTGCCTAATAAAATTAGTAATAAGACAAAAGTTATAGTTGTCCAAAATATTAAACCAATTGCTGGTTCGATTAAACTTGCTAAAATAAATAAGTTCATTTTATATTGTTTTTAGTTGTACTCTCTTTGTTTACCAAATAAAATAATTTAAACCAAAGCCATTACCAACCGTAATAGCTTTGGTTCTTTGTTAAAGCTTCTAATTATTTCATTAAAGCAACTACTACACCGAATAATGCAACACCTTCTACAAGGGCTGCAGCGATGATCATTGCTGTTTGAATTTTAGATGTAGCTTCTGGTTGACGTGCAATGGCATCCATTGCGTGTCCACCAATTTGTCCGATACCGATACCAGCGCCTATTACTGCTAAGCCTGCTCCGATTGCTGCGATACTACCTGTCATTTGTTTTTGTTTTTATTGGTTATTAATTAATCTTTAAATTCTTAGTGTCCTGATGTAACGTGGTCATCATCAGTTGTATGCGCACCATCTTCATTATGGTCAGCAACTGCTGAACCAATAAATAACGCGGTTAACATCGTAAATACATAAGCTTGTAAAAATGCTACTAAACATTCTAATACATCAATAAATAATGCAAATGCAATTGAAACCGGAGCAATATAGATTGATTTAAAAACAAAAATCAAACCTATTAATGAAATAATAATAATGTGTCCTGCAGTCATGTTAGCAAATAAACGAATCATTAATGCAAAAGGTTTTGTTAAAATTCCAACAATCTCGATTGGGATTAAAATTGGCCAAATAGCTTTTGGTGCATGAGGTAAAAATATATGAGACCAGTAATTTTTATTCCCATTAATATTTGTAACAATTAAAGTAGCAATCGATAAAACTAATGTAAAGGCGATATTACCTGTTAAGTTAGCGCCAATTGGAATCATACCAAATACATTATTAATTAAAATCATGAAGAAAATCGTTAATAGGTACGGAACAAATTTTTCTGAACCATGTCCGATATTTCCTTTGGCGATATCATCACGAACAAAAGTAATTAATGGTTCAAAGAAAGATTGTTTTCCTCTAGGCGCAGAAGTAACTCCATGTGATTTGTATGATTTAGCAATTGATGTAAATAACACAAAAATTAGAATAGCTGAAAACAACATTTGTGCAACATTTTTCGTGATTGAGATATCATAAAACGATTCATTAGCGTCTTCACTTATTACTTTTTCTTCCTCTAATTTATATCCATTATAAGATGCATGACCATGCTCAAATTTTGCAGATGAAAATAATTGCAATCCTTTAGAAGAAGAATATATAATAACTGGTAATGGCAAAGCTACTGAACCTTCTCCTTCGCCCCACAAGTGCCATGAATGTGAATCAGCCACGTGTTCTAAAGCTATTGCAGTAATATCAACAGGTGCATTAGGGTCGTGCAATTTGGCATGAGCAGAAGTCCCAGCGTACGCAGAATCTACATGAGCAACGCCTACCTCATGTTCCAGAGGTTTTGAAGCTGTTAACTTATTTGTAAACCCAATAAATAGGGAAAATATCAATAAAAAGATACTTGTAAAGCGTTTGTATGTATTAATTTTACTAGTCATTACGAAAAAAGGTATTGTAAGCTTTAAAATTCGGGTGCAAATGTAGAGATAAATTGACAAACCAGAAAGTTTTTTTTAAGTTTTAAACGAACGTAATTAAAAAAAGATAAGTTAGTTATTAAAAAACCACATAATCCTGCGGATTAATAGAAAAACCATTGTACCATAACTCAAAATGAAGATGAGGGCCTGTGCTATTTTCGCCTGTATTTCCTACAACTCCAATTGATTCTCCAGCTTTTACAAAATTTCCTGTTTTTTGGGTAATATTTGAAAGATGTTTATACACACTTGTTAAATTATTACCATGTTGCAACTGTATAACATATCCATCCTCGTATGTAAAGCCTGCAAAAATAATGGTTCCATCTAAAGTAGCCTTAATTAGTTCATTTTCTTTAGAAACGATATCAGTACCAAAATGTTCTTCATTTAGGTTGTAGGAATCTGTAACAATGCCGTTTACTGGTGTAAAAAAGAAAAAGTTGTTAAGTATATTCGCTTTATTAGCAGAAACCTTATCGCTCGTTGATTCTAACTGATTATTCTCAATATCGTTACGCAATTTTTTGTCCTGTTCACTTGGTTTAATATCAATATTGGCATATTTACCTGTAGAATCATTAGGCGGTTTTGGTGTTTTACCTTCTGTTTTTCCCGAAAATACATTTAATAAATTATTAATGTACCAATCTCTCGATTCTAAAATGTTTTCTAATGAATCAGCCTTGGTGGTTAGCATAATAATATCCTTTCTATCATCAACATTGCCATAGCCAGGGATATACTCTCTAAAAGGAGTAAAGGCTACTAAACTTATTACAAAAACAGTCATTACAATTGTAACAGACCCCAATAAAATGATGAGTCCCAAAGGAGAAAGCCTTAAAGAAAACTTTTCTGCAAAGGAATCATCATTTAAAATTACCAATCGATATTTACTTCTTAATTGATTAGTGAAAATTTTCCAGCGACTATTTTTGATTTCAGGCATACGTTCGACACAAAAATATACTAAATTTACGATTTTGACGTTATAACATTATTTTTGTAAACAATTTTTTGAAATCTATTAAAACATATATATACCATTTTTTTATTTTATTACTTCTAACAACTGGATGTAAAACAAATAAAAACACGTTTGTGCATAGAGGTTACCATAATTTAACGGCACGTTTTAATGGTTATTATTATGCTACAGAAAGCATTAAAGAAGGTGAAGAAAAAATAAGAACTAGTTATAAATACGACTACGATCAATTATTGCCAGTATTTCTTGTCCCTAAAAACGAAGACGCTAAGGCTACTTTTCCTGAGTTTGATAAAGCTATTAAAAAATCATCTAACTGTATTCAGAAACATACGATTAAAGACAAAAAAAAGGGGACTGAAATTACCACTGCGGGAAAATGGATTGATAATAACTGGAATGCTATTGGTATTTCACATTTTTATAAACGAGAATTTTTTTCAGGAATTGAAGCCTTTGAGTATGTTATTAGAAGTTATAAATCTAGAGATAAGTATAAGGCAATGATTTGGCTTGCTCGTTCGTATAACGAAATTGGAGCCCCATCTCAAGCCGAACCTATTATTGGTATTTTAAAAGAAGATAAGAAAATATCTAAATACGCAAAACGAGAACTGCACGCCTTGCAAGCAGATTATTATTTGAATCGTGGCATGATTACTGAATCAGAAACCGCCCTTGTAAAAGCCTTAAAAGGAGGTGATCCTAAGAAAAATAATTTATTAAACTTTTTAAAACGTAAGCCTTCAAAAAAAACTAGAGCGAGATACAGCTTTATTTTAGGGCAGTTACGCGAAGAAAGACAAGAAAATAGAAAAGCTATTCAGTATTACAAAAAAGTAATAGCATTAAAACCAGATTATGAATTTGTGTTTCATGCAAAAATGAAACTTGCCCGATTATATGATTTAAAATCAGGTAATGTTGCAAAGATAAAACGAGACCTAGTAAAGATGACTCGTGATGTTAAGAATGCAGAATACTTAGATATTATATATTACACGTTGGGCGAAATTTTTGAAAAAGAAAAAAACATAGATCAAGCAATAGCTAACTATAAATTATCGGTAAAAAATAGCACACAAAATCCTAAACAAAAAGCATTGTCTTATCTTAAGTTAGGGGAAATAAACTTTGAACTTGCAAACTATACAGCATCCGGAGGATACTATGACAGTACGTTAATTACATTGCCAAAAGATTATAAAGATTATGCTTTAATAGCAAAACGTAAAGAAACGTTAGAAACATTAGTAGGTTATATAAGAATCATACAACGAGAAGATAGCTTACAACGTATTGCAAAAATGAGCGAAGGAGAAAGAAATCGTTTTATTGAAAAAATGATGGCAAAAATTGAATACGAGGAAGAAAAAAAGAAAGAAGAAAAAGAATTATTAAACTCGCAAAACACAAACCCAAATAATAATACAGCGGTAGTGCCAAACAATGGAATGCCAAGTATGGGCGGTAATGTAAAAGGAGACTGGTATTTTTATAACCAAACAACCTTGAGTTTTGGAGTAAACGACTTCATTAAAAAATGGGGTATGAGAAAATTAGAAGATAATTGGAGAAGAAGTCAAAAATCTTTAAGTTTTGATAATCAAACAACAGATGAAAGCGACACAATACCAGGCGTTAAAACAGTTACTAAAAACAAAGGTGCTTCAAATAAAAAAAATATAGATTACTATCTATCTGATTTGCCAATATCTGATACTTTAATACAAAAGTCTAATAAAAAAATTATTGATGCTTATTACAATTTAGGAAGTACTTATAAAGAAGAATTGAATAATAATAAAAAAGCAATAGCCACTTTTGAAGAATTAAATAATAGATATACGGATAATAAGTATAAACTATCAACTTACTTTCAATTATATCGTATTTACACGTCCATAAAAAATCAAACACAAGCAGATTATTATAAAAACAAATTACTAAACGAATATCCAAATAGTGAATACGCACAAATAATAAAAAACCCGAAATACATTTCTGACAAAAATGCTCAAAAAGATGAAGTTGAACTCTTTTATACAGATACCTATAATGCTTATAATAGTGGCAATTACAGTAACGCATACGCTAAGTGCAATGAATCAGAAACAAAGTTCGGAAAAAATGATTACGCTCCTAAATTTGCCTATATAAGAGCTATGTGTATTGGAAAATTAAAAGGTGTTGACTCTTTAGATGCAGCTCTTAAACAATTACAAGTTTTATACCCAAAAGATCCAGTAACAAAACAAGCACAGGACATTATAGAAATAATTTATAATATGCAGCATCCTAATGAAGGTACATCTATGGTTAACATTAATAATGCAGATACCTTTAGCTTAGATTTAAATACGCAACATTTTGTAATTGCTATTTGCCCTGATGATGTAGCTATTGCAAATATTTTTAAATCAGCCTTAGCGGATTATAATAATAATTTTTTTAGTAATGAGAACTTAGCTATAACAAGCAGCTTGTTTGGAAATACAGATCAAATTACTACTGTAAAAACTTTTAAAAATGCACAAGATGCGCTCAGGTATATCGATAATTTAAAAAAAGATAAAACTATTTTTTCTGGAAAAGTAAAAACAGAATTATTTACAATGATGGCCATTTCGCAAGACAACCTTCAAAAACTTTTTAGAAAAAAACAAATAGGCTACTATAAACCTTTTTACGACGATCATTATAAATTACAACCGTAATTTTATATATTCATAATTCAAAAAAAATAAGATGTTTCAAAAAGTAAATAAATTAACCGCTAACGAAAGCGCATCCATAAATTTAATTGGAAATGGAACTACTATAACCGGTGATATTAATGCTAATGGTGATTTGCGAATTGATGGCGGCCTAAAAGGAAATATTACAATTTCAGGAAAATTAGTAGTTGGCCAATCAGGAAATATTGAAGGAAATATCATTTGTCAAAATGCAGATGTTTCTGGTGAAATTCATGGAAAAGTTAGTGTAAGCGAATTACTTTCATTAAAAGCAAGTGCTAAATTATTAGGCGATATTGTTACCGGAAAAATATCAATTGAACCAAGCGCAACATTTACTGGAACCTGTAATATGGGAACTGTTGTAAAAAATATGTCTAATGTCAAAGAATCCGGAGAATAAGCAGCCATCAAAACCGCTTAATGCCTATGCAAAATATAGCGCTTTAGGGATACAAATGGCTGTTATTATCGGGGGTGGTTGTTACGCAGGTTACAAATTAGATCAATATTTTAATAACTCAACTCCAATATTTACAATTATACTTAGTCTTTTATCAATTGGGTTTGCTATGTATATTGTTTTAAAAGATTTCATTAAGCCAAACAAATAAATCCTATATGCAAAATAAAAAAAAATACTATTTACAATTTACACTTGTATGCGTTGGCGCTTTAATATTATCTTACGGACTAAGTCAAACACCTAATCGGTATTTTAATACAAGTCATTTTTGGATTCCAACAGTATTTTTTGCTATTACTACATTAGGCATAAATAGTTTATTAACTAGCGGAGACAAGCAATCTAAAGAGTTTGTTTTTAAAACCTTAGCAATGAGCATGGCGCGCTTATTAGTTTGTATGATTTTTGTATTTGTTTATTCGCTCGTAAATAAACCACAAGCATTAGCATTCACGTGTCATTTTATGATACAATATATTTTGTTTACCATATTTGAAATGTCCTTTCTATTAAAATATATCAAACAAAATAATTAAGTCCTTATAAAAACAATATCCATTTTTTAGCATAAAAATCTTACTTTTAAAATTGTAATTATAAAATCATGAAATAGCCATGTTTGCTAAAACACAAAAACAAATGAAGATAAACTAGCTAAACCATCCCGAATCAAGTTCGGGACAAGTTATGATAACTAAAAAACAATAAATATCTACATATGAAATAGCCATGTTTGCTAAAACACAAAAACAAATGAAGATAAACTGGCTAAACCATATGACAACTAAAAAACAATAATATCTACATATGAAACTAATACTGTCATCTATTGCAATTTGCTGCATAAATATTCTGCAGGCACAAACTCAAGCACCATATCAAGAACCGCTTACCAATAAAAAGGGTAGCGAATACAAATTTACTGTTGTAAAAAGTTTAGATGCCACAGCAGTTCAAAATCAAAATCAAACCAGCACTTGTTGGTCGTTTTCTTCTCTTTCTTTTTTTGAAAGCGAACTAATGCGGATGGGCAAAGGCAAAGAATTTAATTTAGCAGAAATGTATGTTGCGCGAAGAACTTATCCAATGAAAGCAGATAATTATGTGCGCATGCATGGAAGAACAAATTTGTCGGAAGGTGGTGGTTTTCCGGATGTAGTAAATGTAATACGTAAATATGGCATGGTGCCTGAAGAAATTTACACAGGAAAAAAAAATCCGAAAGACCAACACAATCATTCTGTTTTAGAAGCCACAATTAAAGCAATAGTCAACGCATCGGCTGACGACAAAAACACTAAAATTGATTTTGAAACTATGCATAATGTAGTAGAAAAAACATGTGATGAATTTTTAGGAAAAGCTCCTGAAAAATTTACTTATAAAGGTAAAGAGTATACACCAAAAACTTATGCTGAGGCTACTGGTATTAATCCTGATGATTATGTGTTTTTAACTTCTTTTTCACACCATCCGTTTTATTCTAAATTTACGTTAGAAGTTCCGGATAACTGGAACTGGGATCTAATGTATAATTTACCATTAAATGAATTTCAAGAGGTAATGCAAGCATCAATCAACAACGGTTTTTCATTTGCGTGGGCAGCTGATATAAGCGAAAAAGGTTTTCGTTTTAAAGATGGGTTAGCTATTGTGCCAGAAACACCTTTTGCAGAAATGACAGATGATGAAAAATCAGAATTAGTAAAAAAACCACATGCACAATTTAAAGTAACTCAAGAAAATCGTCAAATAGCTTTTGATAATTATGAAACCCAAGACGATCACGGAATGCATATTGTTGGGTTAGTTAAAGACCAAAACTCAACTCCATACTACATCGTAAAAAATTCTTGGGGTAAAGACAAAAACGAGTGTGACGGCTATTTTTATGCTTCGGAAAGCTATGTGTTATATAAAACAACCAGTATAATGTTACATAAAAAAGCTATTCCCGCAGCAATCGCTAAAAAACTAGGGATTAATCAATAGCAGTTAAAATAAACTAATTAAGAATACATAGTGAAAAACTTTAGGCATTTGTTTTTAATTTTATATTAATTTTGAAAGAAATATTATTTTATAATGGAGGAAAATACATCTAACGAGAATAGAAAAAAATCAGGATTACTTTGGATTTTTATTGCACTATTAGCTATCACTAATGCAGTTACATTTTGGATGTATATTCAAGAAAAAAACAAAGCTGGTAACGAAATTATTGTTAAGGAACAAATAGTTATAGAACGTGATAACGTTAAAGGAGAACTGTTACAACTTCAAAAAGACTATGGTAATTTACAAACCAATGATAAAGCGCTTCAGGCCGAAATTGATGCTAAAAAAGCAGAAATTGCTCAACTATTAGAGGATGCTGAAAAGCACAAAGGAGACGCTTATATCATCTCTAAATTAAGAAAAGAAACTGAATCACTTCGTCAAATAATGAGAGGCTATGTAAGAACAATTGACTCTTTAGGTACTTTAAATAAAACATTAATTGTAGAAAAAAATAATGTTTTAAAAGAATTAGATAATGAAAAAGGTAAAACAACAACATTAAATAAAGAAAAAGAAGTTTTAAATGCCACAATTCAAAAAGGCTCTCTGTTAAGCTGTTTTAATATAGTAGCAAAAGGTGTTAAGTTTAAAAGTGGTGGCAAAAAAGAAAGTGAAACAAATAAAGCATCTCGTGTGCAAAAAATAAAAGTATCTTTCTCATTAGGTGAAAATAAAATTGCAAAAGCCGGTGAAAAAAATATTTTTATTAGAATTATTACACCTGATGGTAAAGAAATGGCTAAGAACTATGACGATAATTACAAATTCACATTTGATAAATCAAGTGGTTATTTTGCAGGCAAACAAGCATTAAATTATGCAAATACTGAAATTAGTGGTGTAGCATACTGCGAAGGTCAAGGAGAACTAGTTCCGGGAAATTACATCATCGAAGTTTCATGTGATGGTGCTATTATTGGTGGCACAAATTTACGTTTAGACTAAATAAACTAAATCTTTTCTTTAAAAAATCACCTAAAACTAATAACTTATTATTACTTTTATTAAAAAGAAGATAGGTAAAACGATGTTTACATAATAGCTGCTATAATTGAAATTACATTTTTAATTATGCTCCAAATTGATTAAAATGATGATCAATGTGTTTATAAAACTGATTACTCCATTCTTTAGCAGTCATAGTTCCAAACGAAGAACTTACTTTTCCCTCAAAAAAGGCAACGCCATTTGCTTCTGTTTTTTTTACGTTATCAATAAAAACTGATTTCTCTTTTTCAAAATCGTGCTGATTGGTAATAATAAATATAGGAGCTGTATGGGAATTTTTTTTGTAAGGCTTGTCGTTTGTTACCATTGGCTTTACCAATAACTTTAATAGTATTCTTGTAAAGAAATTTGCGGGAGATTGAATTTTATCATAAGCTAAATCATAAGTTACATTTAAATGGGCTAGCATTTGAGCAACTGTCATTTTACCCCATAGAGGTTTGGAAGTGTAATTTAATTTCTCTAAACGCTCAAAAGTTTTTTCAGTTGTTTTTGGATCAAATGTATTTAAGATAGTCATATTTAATGCGTTTAATTATGGTTGAATATGCGAAGTATCTTTTTTAGATTTAATAATCATATAAAGTCCAACTAGCACAAAAGGTATACTTAATATCTGTCCCATATTTATTGGAAGGGTGTCTTCAAAACTTTCCTGATTTTCTTTTAAAAATTCCATTAAGAATCGAAAGCTAAACATCAAAACGCAAAACAGCCCAAACATAAAACCTTTTCCAAAATTGTTACGTTTATTTTTCCATAACCAATAAAATAAAATAAATAAACAAATGTAAAACAAGGCTTCATACAATTGAGTTGGATGCCTTGGCAGTTCATCTAATTGATGAAATACAAATGCCCAAGGCACATCGGTTGGTTTACCAACAATTTCAGAATTCATTAAGTTTCCAAAACGAATCATAAAGGACGCAAAGGGAACCACAACAACTAAACGGTCAAATAACCACATCCAATTTTCTTTAGTTTTGCGGCAATACAGCCACATGCCGGTTAAAATACCAAACGCTCCACCGTGACTTGCTAAGCCACCTTCGTAAACTTTTAAAATATCTAAAGGATGTTTAGAATAATAAGCAAAATCATAAAACAAGCAGTGCCCAACACGTGCGCCAATTATGGTTGCTAAAACAATATATAACGTTAAAGAATCGAGTTGTTTTTCTGTTCTTCCTTCCGCATTAAATATGCGATTCATAAAAAAATGACAACCAATAAAAGCAAGTGCCCAAGATAGGCCATACCAACGCACCGGCCAATCAATACCTGGAATGGTAAAGATTTCGGGACTTGGATTCCAATTGATAAAAAGTGATAGCATACTACAAGTTTAGTGTTTTTAGGTTTAATTATTATGTGATATCAGTTTAATTATTCTTCTACGTCTAATTTAAACTTATGTAAAAAACGATGAACAATAGGACTTAATATTACAGCAACACTTGTTAAAAAAGCTACGCCACTATAAATAGCATATAATGATGAAAAACATTTTGCTCCGTTGCTCATTGCTCTGTCCACTGGACCCATTCCTGTTAAAATCATGCTGGCATTTAACAAGCTATCCAACCAAGTTATATTAAAATAATGGTGATAACCAACAACACCAATCAATAACGATATCATTAAAAATGATGTACCTAAAGCGATGCTTTTTAAAAGGTTACTATAAAAATGTGTTTTGTGAGGTAATTTTTTAATAGCCATTTAATCCAGTTTAAAACAACAATATTTAATGCGTTCGCCTCTTCCTGTGAACAAAGTTTCGTAATAGGTTTTAATGCTTGTTAACTCCTCTCTCCCTTCTGGGCAATTATTATATAAATCATCTGTAGCGAAAATTAGCGCGAAATTTCGTTCTTTAATAACTTCCAAAGTGTATTCATAAAAAAACGTATTATCTGTTTTTAAATGAACGAGTCCTCCTCGTTTTAATATTTTTTTGTAGCGATTTAAAAAGAAATCCGGGTTAGTTAAACGTTTTCTGGCTCTGTTTTTTTGTGGTTGAGGATCGGGAAAAGTTATCCATATTTCAGAAACTTCGTTTTCTTCAAAACACAAATCTATAAAGTCAATACGTGTTCTTAAAAAAGCAACATGGTTCAATTTATTTTCAACAGCATGTTTAGCTCCCGTCCAAATGCGATTGCCTTTTACATCAACACCAATAAAGTTTTTAGCGGTATTGTTTTCTGATAAACCAATGGTGTATTCTCCACGACCACAGCCCAATTCAACAACAATAGGGTTTTCGTTTTTAAATACTTCTGAATGCCACTTCCCTTTTTTTGAAAATCCTTGAGGAATATCATGATGATGAAATGGAAAAGTGTTAGTAAATGTATTTAGTTCTGCAAATTTTTCGAGTTTATTAGGCATAATGGCTTTAAAAAGTGCTAAAGTACTAAAATAGATAATGATTTAATAATGCGATTTTTAATCTTGAAATTATTACATTCGTGAGCCAAATTAAACACTTCGATTTAATTCGAATTAGCTTTGTGATAAACGAATACCAAAAGAATTTTAAATATACAAAATATGGACTTTAATTATAACAAAACAAAAATTGTTGCAACCATGGGGCCGTCAACCGAAAACATTGCGGTGCTCGAAGAATTATTTAATGCAGGTTTAGATATTTGCCGTATTAATTTTTCGCATGGAGATTACGAACCTATTAAACATGTAATTGATAATATTAGAATATTAAATAAAAAATTAAACCGTCATGTTGGTATTTTAGGTGATTTACAAGGGCCTAAATTACGTATTGGAAAAGTAAAGGATAATGCTGTTGATTTGGTGAACGGTCAGGAAATTATCATTACTACCAAGGAATCTGAAGGAACTGCCGAAAGAATATTTATAACATATCCGCAGTTTCCACAAGATGTTTCGGTTGGGGAGTTAGTATTAATTGATGATGGAAAAATTACTTTAAAAGTTATTGAAACTAACAAAAAAGATGAAGTACGTTGTACAATTATTGCAGGAGGAATTCTTTCTTCAAAAAAAGGTGTTAATCTTCCAAACACAAAAATTTCCTTACCCTGTTTAACCTTAAAAGATTTACGTGATTTAGATTTTGCTCTAGAAAATGATTTCGAATGGATTGGTTTATCCTTTGTAAGAAGTGTAACAGATATTGTTGAATTGAAAGACATTATTCGCTCAAAGAAAAAGAACGCACGTGTTATTGCGAAGATAGAAAAACCGGAAGCAATTAAAGAAATTGATAAAATTATTGAAGTAACGGACGGTGTAATGGTAGCACGTGGAGATTTGGGTGTTGAAATGCCAATGGAGCAAGTACCGTTATTACAAAAAATGATAGTAAATAAATGTATTGCAGCTTCTAAACCAGTAATTATTGCTACTCAAATGATGGAGAGTATGATTACTGCTTATACACCAACAAGGGCCGAGGTTAATGATGTAGCAAATGCTGTACTAGATGGTGCAGATGCTGTAATGCTCAGTGCCGAAACTTCTGTTGGTCGTTACCCGGTAAAAGTAGTTGAATACATGCGTCGAATTATTACTCAAATAGAAAATAATGGGGCGATTTATTATAAAGAGCATGAGCCTGAATTAAAAACAGTAACATATATAACAGATAGTATTTGTTACAATGCCAGCGTAATGGCAAAACAAGCAAATGTTGCCGCAATTATTTCAATGACACACAGTGGTTATACAGCGTTTAAATTAAGTAGTCACCGCCCAAAAGCCAACATTTATATTTTTACAGACAACCAATCTTTATTAAATGCATTGAGTTTAGTGTGGGGTGTCCGCGGGTTTTATTATGATAAGTATGAAAGTACCGATCAAACTATTTCTGATTTAAAAGATTATATTAAAGACGGTGGTTTTGTAAAAGCTGATGATTTAGTAATTAACTTAGCAAGTATGCCAATGAAAGAAAAAGGGCGTACCAATATGTTGAAACTTAGTTACATTCAATAAACTGGTTTATTCTAGTTTTTTTGCCATTACCAACGAAGAGTTTATCTGCCTTTATCGCTGCTCCATTTATCTATTGTGATTTTGCGAAGATTCAGCAAATCAATTTTCGTTTCATCCCTAATGCATTGTATTTTGATTCAAGCATTGTAGAATCGATTATTAAAAAAGCATGCTGATTTGACAGTATAAAATGGCCGCTGCAAAACTAAATTTATTGACGTTTTTTCAACTTTTAAAGGTCTTTTTTGGGAATGATGCCTTTGTATAGCTAACAAATTAGCAAATTACTCGTTTGTAAACTATATAAATGGAAATTTATAATTTTATCTAATTGTAAAGAGACCAAACAATAATACCACTGAATATCAAATAAATAAGTAGTTAATAATTAAATATTAGCCAACAATTTACTGTTTAGGATATACACAATTCGTATTTTAAGAACCCGAAATTAAGTTAGGAATACTATTTGAATAAAAATAGTATTATGATTTCTGATAATACTTTACTAATATTGTAATAGTTAATTATTAATAATCAGATAATCATCTTTTAAATGAAAAAACTTATACTAATTATTTCAAGCTTAATTATTGGAATATCCAATTTAAAAGCCCAAACCTCAATTGAACTTACGAATAATTCAACTGGTAATATTATCACTAATAATTCGGCTATACTTGAAGATGTGGCAACTGGTGGGCAAAGTCATGTTTATATTCAATTAAAAAACATTAGCTCGTCTTCGGTAACGTATGCTGTTAAAAAAACAGAGGTTGTTATTAATTCGGGAGCTGACGCTTACTTTTGTTGGGGCGGTCAGTGTTTTCCTACTACCACAACTATAACGCCTGTGGCAAATTACAAAACTTTATTAGCAGGAGAGGTATACGCGCCTCAATCCTTTTATTATGATGAAACTGTAGCAGCAGGGTACTCTGAAATTAAATACGAAATATATAATATTAATAACACAAGTGATGCTATTACATTCACATTTAAATTTAATCCAACTTTACTAACAATTAAGGATAACTCTAATTTATTTACTTCAATTTCAGATGTATATCCAAACCCATCCTCAAGTAAAGCTCAAATTATAGTGAA
>JBILOV010000095.1:0-8051 GCA_044374335.1 Bacteroidia bacterium
GAATTCAAAAATTAACGTTAGTAATGCGATTGAAAGCATTACTAATGCATTGGGATCTGTAATTTCATTAAAAAACATTCAATTAACTGCGGGAAAAAACAACATACAGTTAGATTCTGAAAATTTAAATTCCGGAATTTATTTTACTACAATCTCTTCTGGAAACAACAAAATTGTAAAAAAATTCACCATAAATAAATAAACAATTAACTAAACCAAATAAAAAATAACATGAAAAAACAACTACTATCATTAATAGCAGCTGGAGCAGCAAGTTCCATGTTTGCTCAGTTGCCGGTAAGCACAACGCCAACAACTAAGAACATCGTATTAGAAGAATTTACAGGTATCCATTGTGGATATTGCCCAGATGGTCATACAGTTGCAAACACTATCTATAATAATAATCCCGGAAAAGTTATTTTAATCAACATTCACTCAGGTAGCTTTGCAAATGCGGCAACTGGAGAACAAGATTTAAAAACGACTACCGGTACAGCTATAGATGCCATGCCTGGTATGGGGATTACTGGTTATCCTGCTGGAACTGTAAACAGAACTGTATTAACAGGAACTGTAATGTCTGGTGGACGTGGTTCATGGACGGGTTGGGCAAATACAATCAAAGCTCAATCAGCATATTGCAATGTAGCAGTAGAAGGTTCTGTGGATGCAGTAACTCGAGTTTTAACCTATACAGCTCAAGTATATTATACAGCTAACAGCCCTGTTACTTCAAATTCGTTAACCATTATGTTGTTAGAAGATAAAGTTTTAGGTATTCAATCTAATTATGGAAACCCACTTTATAATGCTTCAAACTATAATGCTGATGGAACCTACAATCATAACCATGTATTAAGAAAAGGCTTAACAACAGGTAATTTCGGAATTACTATTCCTGTAACAACAGCAGGAACTACATTCACTACATCCGGAACATACACTATTCCTACAACCTTTGGTGCAGTAGGCAAAACAACACCTTGTTTACTTGGGAATGTTGAATTAGCTGCCTTTGTTACTCAAAGCAGTTCTGTTACAATCAACGGCGCATATGGGCCTATTGCAATTTCAAATATTGCAAATACAAGAGATGCGGCAGTTAGTAATTTAATTGCAGATGCAGAAACATGTGCAGGAAACTTACAGCCAACGAAATTTAATTTATCAAATAATGGTAGCGCTAATATGACTTCTGCAGTTATCTCTTATTCTGTAAGTGGCGGTGCATTATCTACCTATAATTTCTCAGGAAATTTAGCCCCTTTCACCCAAACAGTAATTACTTTGCCAGCATATAGTTTCCCTGCTTCAGCATCAAATACATTAAATATTGCAGTAACAAGTGTTAATGGTTCTAATGACCAAAATACTGTAAATGATGTCGCTGTTAAAGCAATTCCTTTAACTACAAAAGTTGCTAATACACCTGCTACTATGTCTATGATTTTTAAAACTGACCAATATGGTAGTGAATTAAGTTGGGAAGTAAAAGAAGAAGTATCTGGTACAGTAGTAGCTTCTGGAGGACCTTACACAGATTTAGCTGCATCTGGGACTTCAGTTCAGCCTACTGTAACATTTAGCGCTAATCCTAATATGTGTTACAAAACAGTAATTAATGATACCTATGGTGATGGCTATAACGCTGGTACAGGAGTTGGTGGTTATACTATCACATCTGGAGGAACTAATGTTTATACTAAATCAACAGCGTTTGCTACTCAAGATATTGCACTATGGAAAACTGCTAATACAACTGGTGTTATTGATTTAAATTCTTCAATTTCTAATATTTCAGTTTACCCTTCACCTGCTAAAAATGCAGCATCACTTTCATTAGATTTAATTCAAAATGAAAATGTAACTATTAACGTTGTTAATACAGTTGGTCAAGTTGTTTATTCTCAAAATTTAAATAACCTATCAGCGGGTAATCATATTGTTAATTTCAATGCTGAAAATTGGGCAAGTGGTATTTATAATATTAATATTTCAACAAATAATGGCACAACGAGCCGCAAATTAGTAATTGCAAAATAATTTATAAAATTAAAATTTAACAAAAGGCTTGGTGTATTTAAACTAAGCCTTTTGTTTTAATAAAGTTTATCTAAAAAAAGTGGAGACTAGAACCCACTAAAATAAACAGGGCTAAACCGAAAAGCCAAATAAGTAGGAAAAAAATAAAAACATAAATAAAATGAATTATTATTTCAAAGTTTTACAGAACTATGCGAAATTTAGCGGACGAGCAAGAAGAAGTGAATATTGGTACTTTTTTTTGTTTAACTTAATTGCTTCAATTCTTTTAGGAATTGTTGGAGGATTAATGAATACTACAATTTTATCAAACATTTACTCGTTAGCAGTTTTAATTCCAAGTATTGCAGTTGGTGTCAGAAGAATGCATGATTTAGGTAAAAGTGGTTGGTTTTTATTAATACCAATTTACAATTTAATATTAGCTTGCACCCCAGGCGTAACTGGTGATAACGAATATGGTAATGATCCTAAGGCAAATTAATAAAGATAGACTGAAAACAATATAAAACATCAAATAGCAGCAAGTAATAATACTCTGCTATAAAAATGGGCAGTGAAATTAAATATACTCAACCTTTTTAACTAAAAATAGGATTATCAATCCTAAATATGCGTTTTGTAAATAATTATTTCATTAAAAACCCTATTTTTGTAGAGCTTGGCATAAAATGTCAAGCTCTTATTATTACATACTATGTTAAAAAAAATACTCTTTTTATTCTGTTTGTCGTTCAGTATACATCAATCGATTTCTCAAGTTTTATATTACGAAAGTTTTAATACTCTAACATTAAATACTGGAACTAATAGCACTTCTCAAACCTACTTATATGCAGATGTTCCCACAGGAATGTTTACAATAAATAATGGAAGTTTAATAGCCGATACTTTAACTGGTAATTATCCATTTAGAGCAAACGGACAAAAACAAAAAGCATGGCTTGGCTATTTACCGGCTAATGGTACAGATACATTTGCTGTATCAACATCATGGTTAAAGCCAGTTGGCACAGCAGCTGCAGCATGGTTAATTACACCTACAATCAATAACATTGCAGCAAACAGTGTTTTAACTTGGGCTGCTATGGCTCCCGATGTTAATAATTTAGATGGCTACGAAGTATACATAACAACCAATACGAGCTCCTTGCCTGTTGTTGGTGATTTTACATCAAAGCTATTTAGCATAACTGCTGAACAAAGCACCTGGCAAACTCATGGAATTTCATTAGCTAACTATGTTGGACAAAATATCCGTATTGCATTTAAAAACAATTCAACTGATAAATACCAGTTATGGTTGGACGATATTAAAGTAGAGAATATTGCAAATGCATTTGATGCCGGCGCAGTATCTCACGAAATTTATAAGTATTCTGTTATTAATACAAACAATACTATTGCAGCAACCTTTAAAAATAATGGCTATACACCTATTACTAACCTTACTATTAATTACAAAATGGATAATGGTGTTACCGTTTCCGAAATTAAAATTTTATCCCCTGCTTTAAATTATTTAGAAAGTAGAGTACTAAATTTTACTGTGCCTTATTTTTCAATTACACCGATTTATAATACTTATAAAATCTGGACAAGCTTAATTAATGGTTCCGCGGATCAATTAAATACAAATGACACCATTACAGGAGGCATCACTATTTCATCATTAGCGCCAGCGAAAAAGGTATTAGTAGAAGAATACACAGGCGCTTGGTGTGGCTGGTGCCCTGATAGTTATACTAACTTAAACTCTATTGTAACAACTAATACAAATGTGATTGCAGCATCAATACATGATAACGATAACATGGTAACCACAGAAGGTAACAATATCATTACAGATTTTGTTTCTACGTTTCCAAGCGCCACAATTGATCATCATTATTTTTCAGCTAACGAAAAAATGGATGTTGAATATACAAACTGGAACGCATACATCACACAACGCTTAGCGATGAAAGTTCCAGCAACGGTAACTATTACAAATGTAACTTTTACAAACTCTAATCAATTTGACGCTACTGTTTCAACAACCTTTGTAGGTGATGTTAAAGGAGATTATCGTTTAAATTTATACGTTAAGGAAAATAACGTTTACGGCCCTGCTTCAGATTATACAGATAATCAATGGAACCAACATAGCTATTTATATAACATTGGTTCATCACCTTACTATCAATTAGGAAGCTATTTAAATTCAACAACTTATTTATTAAACGCTAATGAATACAAACATAAATACGTCATTAATCATATTGCTGATGGCTCATTTGGCGGGGCAGGAATTATACCAACAAACAGTACTACCATTGGACAAACCTATAGTAAAACTTATTCATATACATTGCCAACTACAACAACTGGTGAGTTTAGATATAACGCAGATAATATATATTTAATTGGTGTATTAAGCGAATATGATATCAATACAAAAAGCCGCTCAATTCTAAACTCTTTTGAAGTAAAACTAACTAACAATGCTGAAGTTTTGGTTGGCATTAAAGAAAATAAAAAAGCTGATATTCAATTAAATATTTTTCCAAATCCAACCTCTGATGTTTGTAATTTAACGTATACTTTACAAAATGATGAATTTATAAAAATATCAGTTTATAATACTTTAGGAGAACTTGTTTATACTGAAACAAAAAATATTAATGCCGGTAATGTAACGCATGAATTAAATGTAAGAGAATTGCATTCAGGAAACTACAGTGTTCAGATTTCTTTTAAAAACAATACTATCACTAAAAAACTAACCATCATTAAATAATACAATGATTGTAATTACAGGTGCCGCAGGCTTTATAGGAAGTTGTTTAATTACTAAATTAAATAACGAAGGTCACGAAAATTTAATTTTAGTAGATGATTTTTCTCAACTACAAAAAATTGAAAATTACCATACAAAAAGTTTTGTTCAAAAAATTGAGCGTTCCGAATTCCTGCAATGGTTTGAAGAACATGCTGCTGAGGTAACTTTTGTTTACCACATAGGCGCAAGAACAGATACAACCGAGTTTAATGTAGAATTATTTAATGAGTTAAATTTAAATTACACAAAATCAATTTGGACAACCTGCACCAAACATTTTATTCCTTTAGTATATGCCTCATCAGCTGCAACTTATGGCTTAGGAGAATTTGGTTATGATGATGATGAAACTAAAATTAATTTATTAAAGCCATTAAACCCATACGGAGATAGTAAAAATGATTTTGACAAATGGGCAATTACACAAAAGAGTAGTCCACCAAAATGGGTAGGTTTTAAATTTTTTAATGTGTATGGTCCAAATGAATTTCATAAAGGAAGAATGGCTTCCGTTATTTTTCATTCCTTTAACCAAATCAACGAAAAAGGGGAAGTTAAATTATTTCGTTCACACAATCCAAACTACACCGACGGAGGACAATTAAGAGATTTTGTTTATGTTAAAGATTTAATTGATGTACTGTATTTTGCATTTACAGCTCAATTAAAAAACGGCATTTACAATTTAGGAAGTGGTAAAGCTCGTCCATTTTTAGATTTAGCTAATGCAACTTTTAAAGCCTTAGGTAAGGAAGCACGCATAGAATATATTGACACGCCTATTGATATCAGAGACAATTACCAATACTTTACAGAAGCAAACATGAGTAAATTAATTGCTCAAGGTTATAAAAAACCTTTTACAAGTTTAGAAGATGGTGTGCATGATTATGTAAGTAACTATCTAGTAGGCAAACGTTATTTTTAATTTTATTTGAATATTACTCATAAAAAGTGAGTCAGACTTTTTCGTCAATCTTTTGCAAAAAAGCAGCAAATGAGTTTATACATCATTTCATAATTCATTATTATAAATATATCAAAACAAAAAAATCCCTCCGCCATCTGGCGAAAGGATTTTGAGCAATTTTAAAAGTTTAACCCTTAATTATTCCCTAGTCAATTGCTTTATCTTAATTTAAACTAATTGCAGGAATTTTTCCTTCCTGAATTAATACTAAAGTTTTCTTTTTATGATCTTCAAAGCTACCAAAAGCCAATGCATCTAGCATTTCTGTTCGAGACATGTTTGGATTTCCAAATTGCTTTTTAATGTCTTCAGAACAACGATCTACGTATTTTTCAAACTTGTTAGGAGCCCATAAATAATCTTTTTTTATAGCTTCTTTTTCAATTTTAAATTCCTCTGGTAAACCACCTTCAATTTTTGATTTAATATCTAAACCTTCGTATGTTTTTGGTAATTGACGATTGTCAAACAAAAATGGCTTCGAAATCATGATCACATGTTTCTTTCGTTTTGGGTCAATCATTGATAAACCTTCAATTCTTAGTCCCTTTTTTTTAAGAGAACCGAATTTGGTTTCAAAGTTTTTTAAAATCTCAAACATGATACAATAGTTACAGTTATTAACAAAAGTACCCCTTAAATTGTTAATAACCTAACTTATTAGACGAATAATACTTATTTTACCTATAAATATTTGTTTAAATAATGTTTATTTGATGTTAATTATCTGTTATTTATTTGCTTAAAAGATATTTAATATATTGATAATCAGTAATTTAATGTTAAGTAAATTATCTGTTAAAAACTAAAAAATAGATGTTATTCTAAAGTGCTTTTTTTGCACCAAAATCTAAAATACTGTCTATGAATTTATAAGGTTTATATCCATTTATTGCTGCTTGATGATAAATACAAGTTGCCGGCGTCATACCGGGCAACGAATTTACTTCAATAAAAACAACTTCAATATGATTTAAATCAAAAATCCGCACAAATGCATCAATACGGCAATAGCCTAAAATATTTAAAACTTTTGCAGCAGCTCCTAATGTCTCTTTTACTTTATCAGAAATAATTTGTCGTTCTTTTTCGTCTCTTGAATATCTTGCTGGAGTAATATTTTGTCCTTGTCCTGCTAAAAACTTTTCTTCTAAACTCAAAATATCACCTTCTGCTAATGCTTCTGATGCCTCAAACACTTCGTACTCAATTTCCCCTTTTGCATTTATATGAGTGAGCATACCACCCGTAATTTCTAAAAAATGCTTAGCATTATTTTTACTGATTAACTCTTCTACAAGAAGTACTTGTTTTTGCGGAAATTCTTCTTTTGCTTTTATATGTAAAGTTTCTGAGGCCTTACTATCAAATTCTTCAGTTGGTCTAAATATTAACGTAGCAAAAGCTTGAAATTCTTCAAAGTTTTTAATTTTTTTAACTGCGCTACTACAACCATCATCCACTGGCTTTGCAATGAATGGATACACATATTCATTTTGTAAGGACTGTTTAATTTTTTCCTTATCGTTTGTCCAATCTTCTTTTGTAATTAAACAATGTTTGGCTGCCAAAAAACCATGCTGCATTAAAATTTCGTTCGTTCTATACTTATCAATTGTGATAGATGAACTTTCTTTTCCTGAACCATTATAAGTTAATCCCACTTTTTCTAATTGTTCTTGTATGGCTCCATCTTCTCCTGGTCTGCCATGCAAAGCAATAAAAACTTGTTTAACCTCTTTCGCTAAATCTGAATAAGTTAATTGCCTTGGTTCAATTAAATTATTCGGAGAACCATATTTATCCGTAATCGTTTTACATTCGGTAATAATTTGTTTTACAACCGGATGAATTTTCCAATTATTTACTTTGTCTTTTATATCATCGGCATTGTCTTTTAACAATGCATTGATAGGAATTTTATACATTAAATGATGTTCATGATCACCTGTTAAAAACACCGGTATCGGAAGATACTTTTCTGAGGAAGCTAATTTTTCAAAAATATTTCTACCACTTTCAACAGATATGTGGCGCTCGGAGGAATAGCCGCCTAAAACAACCGCTACAGGAATTTTAGAATGAACTGCATTTTTTTCGTTATGCAAAAATAAATCTAACTTGTTTAATAACGGTTCGTAAACTGCGGCTCCTTTGCTATTTTTAATACGTTTGCTTAAAGATGTACGAATGATATAGGTTAAAAATTGAGAA
>JBILOV010000278.1:0-3063 GCA_044374335.1 Bacteroidia bacterium
TATCTTCTATTGATGAAACTCCATCGCTCCATAAACTGTGCATTTGTAAATCCCCTTTTATATCTTCTATGGATACAAGTTTTGGTATTTTGTTTTCTTTAGCAAGTTCCAATTCTCCTTTATCCTCTCTCATTTCCGGAGGTATCATTTGAAATCCAAATTCAGAATAAATTTCTTCTTCTGTATTACCTGCTATTTTTATATTTTCTTTAATTTTAAAAACACCGTATTCGGATAGTTTATAACCATTTTCTTTTGCAATACTTCGTAGATGAATATTATGGTCTTTTGAGCCTGTGAAATATAATAGTGCTGAACCCCATTCTTCTTTGTCCACAATTCTTAAATCAATCTGTTTATTATACTCTGAAATAATTATACTTGCTTTTGTATTTCCTTTTGCAATAATTTGTTTTGTTATATCTGGATTAGTAAAATGATTAATGATTTTTTTTCTATGTATATTTTCACATGAAATTAGAATATCAATATCACCGATTGTTTCTTTTTTTCTTCTTAAACTTCCTGCAATTTCAATTTGAATGATTTCAGGAACTTGTATTAACCAATCCACAATTTTTTTTCCAACTACCATTGCATCCCATAATAACATTCTTTCCTCAACGATTTTATGTAACTTTAAACCACGTAGCATGCTTTCCGTTTTTACCATTCCAAATCCCTTTAAATTTTGAATTCGTCCATCTTTAATTGCATTGATGAGTTCTTTTTTAGTTGATATATTTAATTCGTTATGAATACGTTTTAAAGATTGGGGACCAAATCCTCTTATTTCCATCATCTCTATCAACTCATGTGGTGTGTTATTCTTTAACAACTCATATTTTTTAATTTTACCAGTATTAATAAATTCATTTATTTTTTCTGATATACTTTTGCCAATTCCGGGAAGTTCTTCCAAAGTATTGTTTTTAATGCATACTGATACATCTTCTTGTAAGGCTTCTATTACTTTAGATGCTTTGGCATAAGATATGGCACGAAATCGATCATCTGCTCCCATATATTTATATATCGAAGACATTTCCTTAAAAATTGTGGCAAGTTTATTATTTCTTTCTGATTTCATTCAATGTTTATCTTGAATAATTGTATCTGTTAAATAACATATTATGGCTTTTCAAATCAATGAGAATAAACATTCATATATGTAGAGTAGTACATTATAATATGCTATCTGTGCACATAGTTTTTTGTTTCTCATGTAATGACTTTTTAAAGTGGCATTTAATATTTATATAATTAAAACTATGAATTACCTATTTAACGATACTATTAAATATTAATTGAAAATAAAGAGCTATGAGGTGAATTAATTATTCCTCATAATGCTGAATTTTTAGTTTTATTTTCACATGTAAGAGTAAGCAGTCGCTTTAGTTCTATAAATAATTATGTTGCGTAAGAATTACAAAAAAATAATATTGGAACTTTTTTGTTTGTTGTTTTAACAAAGGATTAAAATCAGATTTACGCTAATCGTTTTAGTATGGAATTATTTATTGATAGGTTTATTTTTGTATCAAAATTTATGGCTTCTGGGGATGAATTTCGTCAATTAATTTTTGGATACTTTTGAGTTGCAAAGGATTGAATCTACAATGATAGCGAAAGCCGCTTCCACATCACTGATGATAAAGTAATGGAATATCTGAAGCAAAATAAGATGTTCTTAAAATCTAGTTTGTAATTTGATATTTTTTATAATTGAATAGAGCATTTTTTAATTTCTATTTCTTTTAAAATATACAATTATTTATTTCCTAATTCTTTTAATCTTTTTACATGCGACATTAAAGCATTTAAGAAAGATGGTTTAATATTGTATCTAAAACCAAAATCATTAGCAGTGCTTTCTATAATAGGCGCAATTTTTCGATAGTGGATGTGGCATATATTAGGAAATAAATGATGTTCAATTTGAAAATTTAGTCCGCCAACGTACCAATTTAAAAACAAATTATTTCTTGCAAAGTCTGAGGTTGTTAGTAATTGATGAACGGCCCATTCATTTTGTATTATGCCGTCTTTATTTGGTAAAGGTTGATCTGCACCTTCTACAACATGTGCCATTTGAAAAACAGTACTCATAATCATTCCTGCGGTTACATGAAGTATAGAAAAGCCTAATAAAACTTGCCACCATTTAAAATCTGTAATTATAATTGGCAATCCTATTAAAATAAAAAGATACATTATTTTAGAACTAATTAATTTTATTAGTTCTTTCTTTGGCTTGTGATTTTGTTCCTCAGTAATGCCAGATTTATTAAATTCTATTAATTGAAAAATATCGGTTATTAGCTTTGACAAAGTCATAAGTCCATAAAAGAAAAAGGCATAGACATGTTGAAATTTGTGCATCTTTTTTTTTGGTGCATGTTCACATAAACGTACTACTGCTTTTGTTTCTATATCTTGATCATAACCAAATATATTTGTGAATGTATGATGTAAAATATTGTGTTGTATTTTCCAATTAAATGTATTACTTCCTAAAATAAACATTGTTGACGCAAATAATGTATTTATCCATTTCTTATTGGAAAAGGCTTCATGTGCGGCATCATGCATTACCGACATTCCAATTCCTCCTTCGCCAACTCCCATTAAAATAACTAATAGTAAGGCAACCCATAAATTTAAATCAACCGTTAATAATACAATAAATGGTGCAATATAAATAGATAACAATACAATTGCTTTTATATACATTGTTATATTTCCCTTTGTAGAAATACCTCTTTCTTTAAAATACGTGTTTACATTTTTTCTTAGTGCAATTCCAAACTGCTTTTGAGTTAGATCATTGCTAATGAATTTTATGGTTTGCATTATAATTAATATTCACTAATAATTATTTTTATTTTAAATTGTTTTTTATTTATTTCTTTAAGTTTAAAAAGATTTTTTAAAATATATGGTACAATATATCTTTTGAAATTGTTATAAAAACATTTAATCCTTTTAGAAAAAGACCTTGATCCCAATGGGCTATATAAAAGATTGGAATGATTACCATAGTCAACAAAGTTACTTCCT
>JBILOV010000279.1:0-3062 GCA_044374335.1 Bacteroidia bacterium
ACGAAAAATTTACTCAAGGGAATTATTTGATTTTAGAAAAAAATTATTCACTCGCGTTAAGGTATTTTAAAGAAGCTTATAATATTGATTCAACATCAGCAAATATAAATTACAAATTAGGATTGTGTTATTTGCAATCTCCTTCAGAAAAATTTAAGGCTGTTTATCATTTAGAAAAAGCAGTTCAAAATGTAATACATAATTATTCACCTGAAGATGTTTCACAAGTCAAAGCCTCTGATTTAGCCTTTTATTCTCTGGGAATAGCTTATCGGTTAAACTATAATTTTAACGCTTCCGATTTTTGTTTTAAGAAATTTAAAGAGATGGTTGGAACTAAAAACAGTAAATTAACTGCTGACTTGGATAGACAAATTTATATCAATGCAAACGCTCAGGAATTTATTAATGATACAGCTAAAGTTACAGTTGTTAATATGGGAGATAGTGTAAATTCTCCTTATCCAGATTATAGCTCTGTTATTTCGGCAGATGATTCAACTTTAATTTTCACTTCCAAAAGACCCGGTAGTGTAGGTGGATTAAAAACAGATGATGATCAGTTTTATGAAGATATATATGTTTGTTATAAAAAAAAGGATGGTTCATGGACAACAGCTAAATCAATTGGGTTAAATATTAATAGCAGTGGTAGCGAAGCTAATCTTTGTTTATCACCAGATGGAAAACAGTTGTACGTTTGTAAAGAAGTTAATGGCGGAGATATTTATTATAGCAATTTAGTTGATGATATGTGGAGTAGCTTAACACCATTGAGTAAAAATATTAATTCGCCTAATTTGGAATCTAGTGCTACAATTTCGGCTGATGGAAGTACATTATATTTTGTTAGTAACCGTAAGGAAGGAAGCTATGGCGGACTTGATATTTGGCGTAGTATAAAACTACCAAACAGTCAATGGAGTTTGCCTGTTAATTTAGGACCAAATATTAATACGGCAGAAGATGAACAATCACCTTTTATTCACTGTGATGGAGTTACTTTATTTTTTAGTTCAAAAGGTCATAAAAATATGGGAGGTTTGGATGTATTTAAGTCAACTAAAGATGAGGATGGAAAATGGAGTAAAGCTGAAAATTTAAGAGCACATATTAATACAACCGATGACGATTTGTTTTTTGTTCAATCATTAGATAGCAAACGAGGTTATTTTTCTTCTATAAGAAGAGGTAATTATGGAGAAAAAGATATTTATAGAATAGATTTTGAAAATATAGTAGTTGAACCATTAAGTTTATTAAAGGGAATATTAACTTATAATGGAACAAATAAAGCACCATCTAATGTTAAAATAACTGCAACTAATGCTGAAACGGGGCAAATTGTACAGATAATAAAACCGAACGAATTAACTGGCAAATACATCATGATTTTACCTTCTGGTGCGAATGGAAAGAATTATATCATCAATTTTGAAGCTGATGGCTACCAAGCAGTTTCTGTATCAATAATTATTCCACCAAACTCATCTTATCACGAAATTGAAAAAGAGTTTTTAATGCAAATGATTAATCTTGAAAATAAAACATTAGGTACAATTGGAATTAAAGGAGTGGTTAGAAATAAAGAAGGAAAACCTATACCAGGAGCTACCATTAATTTGCAGGATAATTTAACAGGTAAATTTATTCAAACATTTAACACAACAATTGATTCTGGGTCCTATTATTTTATTGTAAACCGTGAACAAAATTATAATATTAATTATGAAGCTAAGGGATATTTGTTTCACTCCGAAAATGTAAATATTCCAAAAAATGCGGAATATCAAAATTTAAAAAAAGATGTGGTTTTAGAAAAAATAGAAATAGGATCTAAAATAGTATTAAATAATATCTTTTTTGAATCAAATAAATTAATTCTAAGTAAAGAATCAAATTTAGAAATAGATAAATTAGTGAAATTTATGAATGAAAATCCTAGTTTAGTTATTGAAGTGTCTGGACATACAGATAATAAAGGTAATCCAACCGCTAATTTAAAATTATCACAAGCGCGTTCGCAGATTGTGGTTAATGCTCTTATTGAAAAAGGAATAAATAAAACAAAGTTAATTGCAAAAGGCTACGGGCAAACAGTTCCGCTTGTTCCAAATGTTTTATCAAATGGTAAACCTGATTTAAAAGGGATGCAAAAAAACCGACGAGTAGAGCTAAAGATTATTAAGTAATAATACAATCTGAAAATTATTCAGATTTATTTTGTTGTATAAATTTTTCGTAAGCTAATATATTTTTTAATAGGTTTATTTAGTCTATCCTAAATAAAAATCACTTAAAATCTTCCATTGTAATTACTCGTTCACAAAAACCATATTCATCTTTGATAGAATTAGAACATACAATAATTGTTTTATGCATTGCATAATCTTTTATTAACGTTTTGTACCAATTAATTACGGTAGCATCTAAATTGGTTGTTGGCTCATCTAAAAATAATATAGGTGCATCTGCCAATATTGCTAAAGTTAATTTCAGGCGTTGTTTCATTCCACTTGAAAACAATTGAATGAATTTATTTTTATGAGCTGTTAAACCAGATAATTCAATAATATTTTCAGTTGTTAAACCGTTTAAAAATGGTTTATAAATAGCAACATGTTCTATTTGTTCCTGAAGTGTAAAATCTTCAATTAATTCGAGATAAGGTGATGCTAAACTAATAATATTATATTGTTGTTCATCTTCTAATTTTTTGTGATTATTATAATAAATAAGTTCGCCCTCATTTAATGTTAAATATCCTGTTAATGCTTGTAATAAAGTTGATTTTCCAGACCCATTTAATCCTAAAACAACTATTTTTTCACCACCTTTAATTTCTAAAGAAATATTTCTAAATATCCACTCTCTGCCAAATTTTTTTCCAGCATTAGTTACTATTATTGAAATTAAATTATCCAAGTTGTTTTTGATTTTTAGGTAAAAGTAACATTTTTCGCCTTTATTTATTGTTACATCTCTAAAATCTCAATTCATAATTTTATAATTATTATTTTTTTTTTATGATGGTTTATTAATTTTAACATTATTATTTAAAT
>JBILOV010000157.1:0-5510 GCA_044374335.1 Bacteroidia bacterium
GTCTGAATTAGGAAAAGAAAATCCTCGCACATATAATTTATCTGAAGTACAAAAAGATAAAGATTATGCCATGTTAATTACTACCAATGCAGGCTTGTGGCGTTATCAGATTGGCGACACCATTCGTTTTACTAATTTAAGTCCATATCGATTCATTATAACTGGACGAACAAAACAACACATTAATGTATTTGGAGAAGAGTTAATGATACATAATGCTGAATTAGCTCTAAAAACAGCCTGTGAAAAAACTCATGCACATATTATTGATTTTACGGTGGCTCCAATTTTCATGAATCAAACTACAGGTGCTCACGAATGGTTGATTGAATTTGAACAAACACCAACAAATTTAGATTACTTTAAAAGCGTTTTAGACGACACACTCAAACAAATTAATTCAGATTACGAAGCCAAGCGCTTTAACAATTATATACTTCACCTACCAACGGTTAAGGAACTGCCTAAAGGAACTTTTTATAATTGGTTAAAAGCCAATAATAAATTAGGTGGGCAATTTAAAGTGCCTAGGTTAAGTAACGACAGAAAAATTGTAGAAGATGTTTTGAAGTGTGCAAGTAATTAATTTACTCTCTTTTTCATTTCGGATTTATAATACAAAATAATCATAAGCTATTTTACCAAATAATTTTTTGGGCGTGCCCGCGAAAGCGGTCAGGCTTTACGTTACAATCTTTTTGCAAAAGACAGGCAAAAAGGATTTTCACTTCAATCCTTCACGCAAAAATACTTACAAATTAAAAGCTAATCTTTGAATATTAGCGTGAAGGATGGCAACGGAAAGCCCGCAGCTATGAGGAACGAGTAGCGTGGACTTGGAGTGAACAGCCTGACCCGCAGGGGCACGCCCAAATTTTAATTAAAAAAAATAAACTCTAATTATATGAAATAGCCACGTTTGACAAAACACAAATGAACATAAACTGGCTAAACCATACCGAATCAAGTTCGGGACAAGTTATGAAAAATAAAAAACAAAAATATCTACATATGAAATAGCCATGTTTACCAAAACACAAACATAAATGAAGATAAACTGGCTAAACCATATGGCAACTTAAAAACAATAATATCTACATATGAAATTACTAAATCTCATAAAATCAAAATTAATAAAACACATTAGGACTTGTGTATCCGTTTAAAAACAATTTTGGTTTTCTTATTTTTTGCTCTTTGTGATATAAGTACTGATTACCTAAAGTATCAATCATTGGTATATGATGATTTTGAGCTTTATTCCATTTACTAGGAATAAAAGGCATATCGTGAATCATTTTATTTTGAACAACATTTCTTACTTGCTCTGCATCAAAACCTGCATTTGCTTGTAAATATTGTCCAAACTGATTTGCATATTTTACTTGCGCGCTTAATAAACCATGAGATAGGTTACTATAAACTCCATCAGTTGTAGTTAAATAACCAGCTTTAGGAAATAAAGAATCTGTTCTAATTCCCACCCCCATTTTACCGGTCCACATAGTGCAATTAATAGCGTATTGAAAGTGCTTATCTTGATATTGAATCAAAAAAGCACCTGTTCTAAATCTATCTAAAATTGGTTTAGCTAATAAATCGTTTTCTGAAATGATTGAAAAATGATTGAATTGAAAAGCAATGATACCAGTAACCTGAGATGTTTTTATGTTGTTCCTCCAAATATTATAGCTGTAGGCTACTGAATTTTTATACCTTGTTTGGTTACTGATGGAACTAATAAATAAATTTTTCTCATGAGTTTTTTCTCCATAACCTAAACACAGTCCTAAAGCTGCATTGAATTCAGTATGCTCGCCTCTAGGTCCAAGATTACGAAAGTTATCATAAAACCTAAAAGAAGCGTTAAGTTGAGCAAAATCATAAACAGCGTACCCTTGCAACACAAAACCAAATCGTTGCACATGAGTTCCTATTGCGCTAACAAAGCCAATATTAAAACCATAATTTTTTTTGATACGCAACTGTCCAAAAATAGAAGTACAATAACCTATAAAAAGTATGGTAATAATTTTTGACCGCATTTACTTTTTAATAAAGTTTAATACAGTTTCTTTAAATTCATCTTCATGCAAATTATTGTGGTAAACCGTCAAGTTAGATTTTTCGTAGTAAGGAGCGCGTTTTTGTAAAAGATCTTCAATATAAGGAAGCATGTCTTTTTCTTCTTGATTTGCCAATAATGGTCTGTTTGCTTTAATACCAAAAACCCGTTTTAGCAAAGCTTCGGCATCCATTTTAAGATAAATTAATTGTCCACTTTTACTTAGGAGTTCGCTGTTATTATTAAAGCAAGGCGTGCCGCCTCCTAAAGCAATAACTGTTTTTTGATTATCATTAATACATTCATTTAAAGAAGTAGTTTCAATATTTCGAAATTCATCTTCGCCAACTTCGGCAAATAATTCGGTGATGGCCTTGCCAAACTTCTTTTCAGTATACTGATCTAAATCAATAAAATGATAGCCAATATTTTTAGCCAACTTTTTACCATGAGTGGTTTTACCAGCACTCATAAATCCGCAAATAAATAATAATTTTTTATCTTCCACTATTTTATGTTCATTAAACGTATAACTTTTTCAATATCTTCTGGCGTATCAATACAATGACTATCAAAATTTGTAATCGCACACTTTACTTTAAATCCATTTTCTAACCAACGTAATTGCTCTAATGATTCTACAATCTCTAATGAAGAAGGTGTGAGTTTTGTCACTTGTTCCAATATATCTTTTCTGTAAGCATACATTCCAACATGTCTGTAATATTGATGATGTTTATGCCATTCTTCTTGAGGCTTACCTTTAATAAATGGAATAACCATTCTACTAAAGTACAAGGCTTCCATTTCTGTATTTAAAGTAATTTTAACTTCTCCCATATCAAAGAGTACTTCGTGAGAATCAACAGGAATCATTAATGTAGCAAGTTCAGTTGTACCAGTACACACTTCACATAATAAATCAATTTGAGTAGGATCAATAAATGGTTCATCACCTTGAATATTGATGATATATTCAAAATCATCCTCCATTTTTTGAAATGCTTCAAAACATCTGTCGGTGCCGCTAGGATGATTTTCTTTTGTATAAACCACTTTACCGCCAAATGATTCAACATGTTTAAAAATCCGCTCATCATCAGTAGCCACAACTACATCCGTTAACATACCAGACTTAAGTGCTTGTTCGTAAACACGCTGAATCATACTTTTACCAAGTATGTCAATTAATGGTTTTCCGGGAAATCTGCTAGAAGCATAACGAGCTGGTATAATTCCTAAAATAGGGTTCATTATAAAGTATATTAAAATAAGTAGTTAAAAGTACAAAAATTACAAATACTTGCTTGTAATATCGTGAGTTATAAATTACCTTTATAAGACATGTTTAATTTCAAGAGTTTTTACATCATATTTATTTTTATTTCCCAAATTGCCTTTTCTCAGCATTATAAAAAAAATAGTAAAAATCATCATCTGGAAAATACTAAAGAATACTCTCGGGAACACATTAAAGATTTAAAAATAATTACTAATATGCTAGACTCGGCAAAAAAAGTTACAAGTTTACGCTACAACATGAAGTCGGTAGAACGTGTAGCATCAGGTTATTTAATTGCAAATACTTCAGTAAAACTTCAAACACATCCAAGAAAATCATATTTAAAAAATAACGATAACAAAATAGAAGTTTTATATAACGAAGGAACTTTAAATAATAAATCCTTGGTTAAACCTCATGTATTCCCATATATTTCTCTTACGCTTGACCCTAGAGGAAACTTAATGCGTAAAAATCAACATTTTACTATTTTAGATATTGGCTTTGATTTTACTGCACGTACCATTGCCGTTGCTCTTAGTAAGGAAAAAGAATTTGTTGGGCAACATTTAAACTATGTTGGAAAAGTTGAAAAAAATAAAATGAATTGTCATTTATTAATTTATGAAAACCAAGAATTTTCATACACAGATTATACTGTTTTACATAAAGAAACTGTTTCGAGTATTGCCGGTAAATTAACAGTTAATGATTATATGTTACGCAGTAAAAATAAATTGTACGACAATTATGGTTATTTAAAAGAAGGAAGTATTATAAAAATTCCTAACTATTACTGTAAAAAAGCTGTGTTTTATATTGATGAAAAAACTATGCTACCAATTAGCGTTAGCATATTTGATGATATCGGCTTATTTGAAAGCTATGATTTTTTTAATATTGAATTAAATAAACCAATTCCTGCGGAAGAATTTAAAAGAGATTTTAATGGTTATGGTTTTTAATAATTCATTCCTAAATTAAAAAAAACAAAACTCCACATATCAGCAAATTCAGCAATTTGCTTATCTGTAGGCTTACCTGAGCCATGCCCTGCATTTACATCCACTCTTATTAATGTTGGATTAGTGCCACCATTAGCTTTTTGCAAGCTAGCAGCAAATTTAAAAGAATGCGCCGGAACAACTCTATCATCATGATCTCCGGTTAAAATTAAAGTAGCCGGATAGTTTACTTTTTTTAGATTATGCAATGGAGAATATTTATACAAACATTCAAACTCTTCCTTACTTTCGCTATTGCCATAATCAACACTCCATGCTCTGCCAATAGTAAATAAATGAAACCTCAGCATATCCAATACACCAACGGTTGGGATGGCCACTTTTGCAATATCAGGTCGCTGAGTCATAACCGCACCAATTAATAAGCCGCCATTGCTTCTACCATGAATCGCCAATTTTTCATGTGAAGTATATTTGTTTTCTACCAAATAATCGCACGCTGCAATAAAATCATCAAACACATTTTGCTTTTTACATTTGGTGCCATTTAAATGCCACTCTTCGCCATATTCGCCACCACCACGTATATTAGGTACACAATAAATCCCCCCAGCTTCTAAAAAAACAGCTCTGTCAATTCTAAATTCAGGTGTGTAGGAAATATTAAAACCACCGTAACCAAAAACAAAACAAGGATTATTCCCGTTTAATTCAATTCCTTTTTTGTGAGTTATAAACATAGATATTTTTGTACCATCTTTGCTTTTATAATACACTTGCTTAGTTTCGTATGCATTTGAATAAAAAGGAGTATTTGGTTTAAAAATACGTTTACTAGTGTTAACCCTAACATCATAAAAATAAGTTTCTTCAGGCGTTGTGAAAGAAACAATTGAGTACAAGGCAAAATCATCCTCACGAGAAGAATAAACCCCATTAACTTTACAGATACCAGGCAATGAAATTTCTTTTTCAACTTTACCAAAAATAGTATGCAAAAATAATTTTGAGGAAACATTTTTTAGGTAATTAGAAATTATTTTATTTCCACAAAAAGAAACTCCTTCTAATAAATCCTCTTTTTCAGCTAGCACATCTTCCCAGTTATCTTGGGATGGATTATTTAAACTAACTTTTACTAACTTATACTTAGGAGCTTTATAATTTGTGTAAACATAAAATTGATTACCTATGTTTT
>JBILOV010000151.1:0-6051 GCA_044374335.1 Bacteroidia bacterium
TTCCATTACAGCATACTCATTATCAAAATTATTAATAATAGGGACAAAACTATTTTGAGGGCTCGACAAGTCTTTAATTAACATATTTTGCCCACTTGTACTTTCGCTTCCATAAATCACCAAATAATTTTCGTCGTGTGTAACCTGAGCTGAAAAATTTCTGTCAGGATGTTGATTATCTTCATAAACTAATATATCCTCACTTTGAGATTTTCCCAATTCATGATAATACACTTTATGAAATTCGTTTTTTTGTGTAAATGCTTTTTCATAGCTTGGTTCGTTATATCTACTATAATAAAAACCATTTCCTTTCCATGAAATATCTGAAAACTTAACCCATTTTATTACATCTTTCAAATCTTCTTTTGTAAGAATATTCTTAACATGAATTTCTACCCAATCACTCCCAGCCTTTGAAATACCATAAGCCAAATACGTCCCATCTTTACTAATAGCAATACCACTTAAAGAAGTCGTTCCATCGGTTGATAAACTATTAGGATCTAATACAACTACAGGGTTATCTAACAATGAAGTTTGTGAGTAAAATACCGATTGGTTTTGTAAGCCATTATTTCGAAAAGAAAAAAACAGCTTCCCTTTTTTAAAAAGAGAATTCATTTTATCATAATTCCATAACTCCGTTAATCTACCTTTTACTTTTTCTCTGTAAGTAATTTGGGTTAAATACTGGTTCGTTGTTTTATTTTGAGAATCAACCCACTCTTTAGTTTCCTGCGAATTATCATTTTCAAGCCATCTATATGGATCTTGCACTTTTATACCATGGTAATCATCTATTTGGTTTAAAGTTTTAGTTTCCGGATAGGTCATTTGGCTAATTGTATTTAAACACAAACTTGTGAATAGAAGACTTAATAAAATTACTTTTGATGAATTCATTGTAGTTACTTTTGATATTAAAATGAAATTGGCTCAAAACAAATATACCAAAGAAGTAGAAGATACACTAAACCGCTTATCACTAAAAAATGATAAAGAAAAAACTGAGAAACTAAAAAAATATATCGGCACAAATTTAAATGTATTAGGACTTGCAACAAAAGCACAAGTGGACGCTCATAAAAAAGGATTTAGCTTTTATTCGGAAGAAAAAGTAAATACTTTTTTATTGTATCATGACATATACATGCAAAGTAAAATTTTTGAAGTGAAAAATTTAGCATTTATTTTTTTAGATAAGAATCACAAATATGTACCATTAAAAATTCAATTAAAAACGCTACCACTATGGGTAAAGTACATCGATAATTGGGCTCACTCGGATGGATTATCAAAATTTTTAACCAGATTAATTGAGAACGAGAATACAAAAAAAGACATGCTTGACATCATAAAAAAATGGAATGCTTCTAAAAATTTATGGGAACGCAGACAGTCTTTGGTATCTTTATATTATTACTCGCGAACTAAAAAACAACATATTGATTTCGAATTAACACAGCAACTTATTTTCCCTTTACTTTCAGATAAGGAATACTTTGTACAAAAAGCCGTTGGATGGACTTTACGAGAAAGTTATAATGTATATCCTAAACAGACGTATTCATTCATTAAAGCTAATATTAAAAGTATTACATCAACTGCCTTTACTACCTGCTTAGAGAAAATGACAGAAAAACAAAAACTAACTTTAAAACAAAAACGCAAAAAATAATAGTTGTAATTAGATCAGAATTTAAAACAATCATAAAATGAAAAATAAATATACTTACATATTTATATTCTTAAACCTGATAACTTGGAGTCAAAATAAAATGACACCAACCGAATATATTAGCGAGTACAAGGAAGACGCTATTAAAGAAATGTATTTACATAAAGTACCAGCTTGTATAACCTTGGCGCAAGGCATGCTTGAAAGCGGAAATGGAAACAGTAGTTTATGCAGAAACGCAAATAATCACTTTGGCATAAAATGCCACAAAGGATGGTCAGGAAAAACTTTTACGATGGATGATGATACTGCGAATGAATGTTTTAGAAAATATGAATGTGCATTAGATTCTTATAGTGATCATAGCCAATTTTTATTTTCACGTTCAAGATACTCAAAACTTTTTGAATTGCCTCTCACCGATTATAAAGGTTGGTGTTATGGTTTAAAATCGGCTGGTTATGCAACAGATCCTAAATATCCCGAAAGACTAATTGAATTGATTGAAAAATATAAGTTACATGAAATAACCATTACCGAAACTACCCCAAAACAAAATTTCCCTTCTCATGATGAGATAAAGTCAAATATGGCTATTAGAGAAGTTTACCGCTTTAATCATATTCGTTTTGTTATAGCAAAAGACAACGACTCTTTTTATAAAATAGCAAATGACTTTAATTTAGAACTAGATGAAATTTTAGAATACAATGATTTATCAAAATCGGATAAATTAAGTTTTGGTCAAAAAATTTACATTGAAAAAAAACGACGGAAAGCGTTGGAACCAATTCATGTAGTTCAAAAAAACGAAACTTTAAAGTCTATTTCTCAACTTCATGGCATTCGTTTAAGCTCTGTTTGTAAGAAAAACAGATTAAAGCCAGACGATAAATTAAAAGTAGGAGATGTGCTTTATTTAAGACAAAGGAAAAAAAACGAATAATATTTTTTGACAATTTAATAAAAACGTTTTAATACTTTCTTATTTTTTAATGATACTATTATTACAAGTGTTTTTTTATTAATGCTATTATTAAAGTTCATCAAAAATACATTACTTTACTAATTACCAATAATAATGAGAATACTATGAAAATAGCATTATTGGTTTACAAATTACATACTATATAAACAATAAATTATAAATTGTAAACTAGTTTTAAAACAAAAAAGCCCTGAGAAAATCTCAAGGCTTTTTAATGTAATATTAAAAATTACTCTTTTATAAAACGTTTCGTAGTTTGTTTTCCTTCAGAAACTATTCTTACTGTATAAATTCCTTTTGCAAATGAATTAATAATTATGGTAGTTTGAGGATTAACTACTTTTTCAACAATTACTAATTTACCAATCGCATCATACAATTCAATGGTTGTATGATTAACTAATGATGCATCCATTGAAACAGATATTGCATCCTTAGCAGGATTTGGGTAAACTGAAATATTAGAACTAGTTAAATCTTTTATACCTGTACATAAACTAACACTTACAGTTTGAGTTGCAGTTGCTGAACATAAATTTGCATCGATATAATCATATGAAATTACAAAAGTACCAGCTCCTGAAACTGCCGGATCAAAAGTAGACCCGTTAACCCCTACTCCCGAGAATGTTCCACCTACCGGACTTCCTGTTAAAACCACTGGTGCATTTGTAACACATATAGGACCAGATATTGCTCCTAAAGTTACATTCGGCAATTGATTTACAGTTAATGTTACTGTTTTGACATTTGAACAACCTGCCGAGGTACCAGTAACTGTATAAGTTGTTGTTGTAGTCGGACTAACTAAAATATTTGCTGTTGTAGCACCTGTATTCCATATATAAGTAGTTGCGCCAGATGCAGTAATAGTTGCAGTAGCTCCCGAACAAATAGTTATATTACTAACAGCAACGTTTGGTACTGCATTTACAGTTACACTAACGGTTTTTGTATTTGTACAACCGTTTGTAGTACCAGTTACGCTATAGTTTGTATTTGTTGTTGGAGTTACAGAAATTGAAGCCGTGGTTGCTCCTGTATTCCAACTATAAGTAGTTGCTCCTGTTGCTGTAATATTTGCAGCACTTCCAGAACAAACAGTTGTGCTGTTAGCAACAACTGTTGGCGTTGCATTTACAGTAACACTAAGTGTTTTAGTATTAACGCAGCCCGCTGCATTTGTACCTGCTACTGTATAATTAGTTGTAATGGTAGGCGTAACCGAAATTGAAGCTGTACTTGCACCAGTATTCCAACTATAAGTTGTAGCACCTGTTGCAACAAGACTAGCTGCTGTTCCTCTACAAACTGTTGCACTACTAACTGCTACTGTTGGGTTTGCACTTACAACAATAGTTGAAGTAACAGGAGTGCTAGTTCCTGAAGCATTTGACGCTGTATGAGTAATGGTGTAAGTGCCAGCAGCAGTATAAGTTACTGATGGATTTTGAATAGTAGACGTTGGTGTTGTTGATCCAGGAAAAGTCCACGTCCAACTTGTTGGCGAATTAGTTGAAGCATCAGAGAATGCGATTGCACTACCAACACATCTTGTTGCAGCTGTTGTAAAATTGGCAACCGGCGGTGCCGAAGCTGCTGTATATTTTACATTAATATTATCTAAATATAAATTATTTCCCCAACCACTACGTGATTCAAATTTTAAATACACACTTGCTTGGCCAACATAACTAGATAAACTAACGCTATCTCTAACCCATTGCGTGTTTGCAGTAGGAGTATAAGCTGTTGTTAACGTACCTGTAACAGTAGATAATTGTAATCCACCTTTTGTATATAATCTTGTCCAAGTGCCACCACAATCTGTTGAAATATAAATGTTTAATGAATCAATGTCGGTAGCACTGTACATCCTGTGAGACCTATCAAAAACAACTCTTAAAGAACTATTTGAACCAGATAAATTTAAAGCAGGGGTTCGCAATGCGTCCTTTTGTCCAGTTATATCAATATTTCCAGCAAAATTATTCATTTTCGCACAAGCTGTTGTTGTTGGCACAACTGGAATTCCTGTGGTGTTTGCCAATCTTGTCCAAGTGGCAGTGGCATCAGTCACATTTGCAGATGTTTTAACCCAGCCTGTTGGAGGAAAAGTAACGGCATCAAATCTTTCGGTAAATGGCAAGGCAGATCCAACAGGAGCGCTGATTACAGTAAAGGTTGAAGACAAACTGTTGTTTAATGAATTACCATCAATACCTGCATTTGGAGCAGTAACTGATGCAGAAAATGTATGAGCTGCATTTGTTAAACCAGCATAAACATTTAAAGTTAAAACCGTTGATGCACCTGCCGCCAATGAACCAGACCAATTTAATGTTTGAGTTGCCAAGGCATCCATTTTATATAAAACTTTAGCTGTAGTAATAGTTGTAGAGCCTGTATTACTTAAAGTGATTTTTGGAGTAATACTATTATTACAAGTTGATGAACCATTTACAGGATCAATAACACTGCTAATACCAGCATCTAAAGCAGATACGGGTGTGCATCCTAAGGAGTTTGCAAGTACATTCCATGGTGCTGTGTTTACAACAGCTTCCATACGCGCTACTTGATTTGCAGTAAACATATACATACAAGCATCATCGGTGTAATCCATGTAATTCATCCACATTGTTCCTGGACTGTTTGGTGAACAAGCATCCGTTTGAATAGAACCTGCTGTAAAACAGCCATAATGCTCTCCTGCTTGGTTTGGAGTATCTGCACATTGGTCAGAACCAGTGCAAGCTGTACCATCATCACCCCAAATATGTAATAAATTAAAACAGTGACCAAATTCATGAGTACCAGTTCTTCCTAAATTGTATGGTGCAGTTGCACCAGCACCAGTACCTGTATATTTATAATGAAGCACTAATCCCCAAGTATTACTTAAGTTACCTGTAGGGAATTCTCCGTAACCTAATAATTGAGTACCTAAATCACAAACCCAAATATTAACATATTTAGTCACATCCCATGCATTGGCACCACCTGTTGCAGCTGATTTTACAGCATCGTTAGTTGAGAAAGACGCTACATTTGTTGACTTATAATCAACACCAGTGGTAGCATTTCCATTAGGATCTCGCTGCGCTAAGCAAAAACGAATTTGTGCTCCAGATGCTACAGTTGAAAATGTTGGCTGCGTTACTTTAATGGCATCTGCATTTAATTTTGCAAAATCATCATTTAACACTTGCACCTGAGAAGCTGCACGAGCAATTGTAATACTACTTGCAGGTGTTGCAGGATTATAAACCACATGCACAACAACTGGAATAGTTACAATTACAGATGGTGAATTAATTTTACCAGTTGCTTTATCAGCTAAATACTGATCAATCATCTGATTATATTGATTTAAATCAGA
>JBILOV010000233.1:0-3747 GCA_044374335.1 Bacteroidia bacterium
ATTTTCGTTGTTTACATTAACCCGCAGAAAAGAAAGAATCAGGCTATAGCGTGACAAAGCCAAGAGCCAAAATTGGCTATAAAATGTCTTCAAAAAAGTAGAAAAGAAATTCTATATTTATAGCTCGAAATTTACAAAACCCACTACTATGAACGAAGCTATCAGAAAACTAGAGCCCACAGCTATGTGGAATAACTTTGCAGATTTAAATGCAGTGCCCCGACCATCAAAAAAAGAAGAACGCGTGATTGCTTTTGCTAAAGCATTTGGAGAAAAATTAGGATTACCAACAATCGTTGATGAAGTTGGAAATGTGATTATTAAAAAGCCTGCAACAAAAGGTATGGAAGATAGAATAACCATTGTGTTACAAAGTCATTTGGATATGGTGCATCAAAAAAATGCTGCTACTAATTTTGATTTCAATACACAAGGAATTGAAATGTTTGTAGAAGGTGATTGGGTAAAAGCAAATGGAACAACATTAGGGGCTGATAACGGTATCGGTGTTGCGTCTATCATGGCTTTGTTAGAATCAACAACAATTCCGCATCCTGCCATTGAGGCATTGTTTACTATTGATGAAGAAACTGGAATGACTGGTGCTTTGGCATTAAAAGGTGGTTTGTTGGATGGTGAGATCATGTTGAATTTAGATACTGAAGATGATGATGAATTAACAATAGGTTGCGCTGGTGGCATTGATGTAACAGCTACTGGAAAATATGCAACTGAGGCATCTAAAAACTCATCGGCATTTCGTGTAACTATTAAAGGCTTAACAGGAGGGCATTCAGGAATGGACATTCACAGAGGAAGAGGAAACGCTAATAAATTAATGAATCGTTTATTGCTTAACTTAAGTAATGACTTAGCTATTGAAATTTCATCTGTTGATGGCGGAAGTTTAAGAAACGCCATTCCTCGTGAATCAGTTTCTGTAATAACAGTTTCGGAAAATAATAAGGAAGCTCTTAAAAAACAAATTCAAAATTTCGAAATAACTATTAAGGCAGAGCATAATACAACTGATCCTAAATTAGTAGTTACAATTGAAGATACAGAAATGCAAGCACATGTTTTTAATAAAGACTTTCAATATAAATTGTTACGTAGTATTTATGCTTGTCCTTATGGTATTTACCGTATGAGTCCTGATATTGCAGGTTTGGTTCAAACATCTAATAACATAGCACGTGTTATGGTTAAAGATGGTACTTACCAAATACAATGTTTAACTCGTAGTTCAGTTGATTCTGAGAAAATTGATTTACAACATGCTATTACTTCTGTATTTGAATTATTAGGTGCCGAAATTTCCGCTGCAGGTTCATACCCAGGCTGGACACCAAAACCATCATCGCCAATTGTAAAATTGATGAGCGATTTATATAAAGAACGTTATAATACCGAAGCAAAGGTAAGTGCTTGTCACGCTGGTTTAGAGTGCGGCATTTTAGGAACTAATTATCCTGAGATGCAAATGATTTCTTTTGGTCCAAATATCAGAGGAGCGCATTCGCCTGATGAATGTGTTCAAATAAGTTCTGTACAAAAATATTGGGGCTTTTTATTAGAAACACTTGTGCGAATTCCGAAAAAAAATTAAGATTACACTGAACTTGTTTCACGGTATTACATATTCTGAAACAAGTTAAGAATGACAATTAATTAAGCCGCTAATTTTTTATACAATAAGCGTTTAGCTATTGGTAAAAACGTTTCATCTTTTGGAAGTTCAGTCTTTGCTTTAAACAAGTATACTGCCGGATTCGGTAAAGTAGGATTTTGCTGAATAATATCTAACTTTAATTTATCTACTGGCTTAGATAACGACAAGGTATAAGTTGAAAAATAAGAACAATCAAGTCCATAAACCTCTTGTTGTAATAAATTTATTTTCGAAAAACTATAATTGTATACTATTACTTGTTTAGATTGATAGGGGTGTAAAATAAAATACCCTTCTGTTTTATAAAGCGGCAGGATGCCAATATGATCTGAAAGTATATGTTGCTCCGCAAAATCAAAAATGATTTTTCCTTTACCTAATTCGGTTTCAAAAAGCGGTTCACAAAATGAAATAATTTGTTTGAGTTCATTTAAAGATTCGTCATCAATAACCGAATGGTATTTTAATTTTAAATTAGCGTAGTCAATACCGATTAAACTTTTTCTAAAATTATTTTCTAAAATGGCTGTGTTGTTTTTTAGTAGAATGAGGTTTTTATAATGTGCTATTAATTCTGCAAAATCAGGATACAATTTATGCTCATTAAAATGTGTTTCTACATTTTGTAAATACCCTAAAACGAGGTACTTTTTGTATTCAAAGTCCATCAAGTCTTCAGTTAGCCAGTTTTCAGATAAAGTTGCCATAGCTATTTTACGGATGGTTTTGTAAAATAGTTACTGAATCCTAAAAAAAGATAAAAAAAACTGCATACGTATTAGCGCAAACAGTTTAAATTATTTAATGAATTAAGTCTTTATCTGTGCTTAAAAATTAAGACTTGGCAATTGCGAACAAACTCTTTCCAATAACATCGTGATAATACGCTTAACTACTTCTTTTTTATTTTCGAGATAAAAGGCAAGTTCCTCATCTGTAAAATAGCCAATCACAATTCCGGTAAAAAGTTGCTTCAATTGTAAATTAGCTTTAACTATTTCGTGAATGCGTTCCGTTTTTTTATGATCGGTTAAGTTTTTTACTACAATTTTATGTTCAGCTAAATGATTATTGACTAATGCTATAATTACATCATTTTGAAATTTTAGTATAGGTCTTAAAGTAATACTTTGAAAAATTTCAAAGTCGGTTGATTTTGAATTATCAACTTCTATAGTAGGTCTAATACTTTTAATTTGCTCTGTGCGTTTATTCATAGAGCTAAGATATTGATTATATATTTAGGAATAGCAATTGATTGACTATTGAAACAAACAGGGTTAATATTTATTTTGTATGTATAGTGCTTTAATCTGTATTTACCTATATAATAAGTGTAAATTTACTGTATGGTTTTTGATCTGTTAAAGCAAAAAAAATATCCTTCCAATTCTAAATTTGATGAGATTTACCCAAAGTTGTATCAAGAGCATTCTGCAAGACATTTTACACCTGTAAACATTGCTATTAAAGCTGCTAAATTATTAGTAGATAACCCAACAGATAAAATTTTAGATATTGGTTCGGGTGTTGGTAAATTTTGTTGTATTGGATCAAGTGTTACGAATGCACATTTTTATGGCGTTGAAAAACGAAAAAAATTAACCAATCTTTCTAATAAAATTAAAAGAAATTATAAATTAAAAAATGCTCATTTTATTAATAACGACTTTACAACTATAGACTTTAAAAAATTTAATGGCATTTATTTCTTTAATTCGTTTCATGAACATTTTGATGAAACTTGTATTTTAGATGAAACATCTAAAGTATCATTATCTGAATACAAAAAATATCATGCGGATTTAATGATGAAACTCAATGAATGCAATAAAGGAACGAAATTGGTAACGTATTATACCTTTAAAAATAAAATCCCTTCGTCTTATCAATTTATTGATGCTAATGAAACCGGATTTCTAAAATTTTATATTAAGAAGTAAATCTGAATATAAATTTTATTTAGCGTTAAGGATTGTAGTGAAAATCCTTTTTGCCTGTTACTGCAAAAAGATTGGTACGAAAAGCCTGAACTTTGGGAACGCCCAAAATAAGTAGAAAATCTGTGTTGGCAA
>JBILOV010000103.1:0-7696 GCA_044374335.1 Bacteroidia bacterium
CCATTCGCTTATTGTATGAATTAAATCATGAAAAACATGATGGTTTGGCATGGAAAGAATTTAATATTAAAGAAAATCGGGAAGAAGTTGCCGAAAAGTGTGCTGTTTATGATGTTGTAGCTTTTAGCTGTTATATTTGGAATATTACCCAAACGCTAGATGTTTGCAAAAAAATAAAACAACTCAATCCAAATACTAAAATTTTATTAGGCGGACCCGAAGTAAGTTACGAATACGAAGATATCATCGCTTTAGATTGTGTGGATTATATTATTTTAGGAGAAGGCGAAACAGCGTTTGAAGAATTCTTGGAGTTTTATCCAAATCCTGAATTAGTTTCAAGTTTAATTTGGAAAAATGGAACAGAGATAAAGACAAACAAAATGGCCCCTATGTTTGATTTGAAGCGATTTGAAAACAGCATGCCCTATCGTTTTGATAACCCTGAAGACTTAGCCAATAAAGTATTGTATATAGAAACTTCTCGTGGCTGTCCTTATAAGTGCGAATTCTGTTTAGCAAGTTTAGACAATAAAGTTCGTTATTTGCCTGATGCCAGTATTAAAGCAACGTTGTTGCATATGATGGAACATGGTAAAGTGGTAAAGTTTTTAGATAGAACATTTAATATTAAGAAAGACTTTACGATTGATATTTTTAAATTTATTTTAGAAAACCATCGCCCGCAAAATGTATTTCAATTTGAAATTACCGCTGATATATTGCATCCTGATATTATTCAGTTTATTCATGATAAGGTACCTGATAATTTATTTCGTTTTGAAATTGGCATCCAAACAGTAAATCAAAAAGCGAACTTAGAAGTTAAGCGTAAACAAAGTTTCGAAAAAACAACTAGTATCATTAAGCAATTAGATTATAAAGTTGAAATGCATTTGGATTTGATTGTTGGAATGGCTCTAGATTATTGGGAAGATACAAAATATAGTTTTGAAGAAGTATTTAAACTATTTGCTCCCGAAATGCAATTGGGCTTTTTAAAATTCTTGAAAGGTACACCAATTAGAGATAAAGCTGAACAATACGGATTTAAATATGATCTAAACCCTCCGTATCAAATTATAGAAAGTAATTATTTATCCAAAGAACAATTACATCAAATAGTTGAATTAGAACATGCACTTGAAATATATTGGAATGGAAAAAAAGCAACCAATACATTAAGATACGTAACACATCATTATAGTATTTTTGAATTTCTATTGGGGCTAGGACATTTTTTTGGTACACAAAAAGATTTTCATAAATATGCGTTAAACGATGTTTTTGAAATTATTACAGACTATTCAAAACAAGCATTTCCAAACGATGTGGTTCTGCAACAATTAATAGCGGTAGATTACTATTCGCATTTTAAAGTAAAACCTAAGAGTTTGTTTTTAGAAGAAATTGATTTTACTGTAAAAAATAAATTAATTGATGAATTAAAATTGAATCATCATAAATACCGATATGTGGTTTTGCCTTTAGACTTTGATTTTAAAACATTTTCTAGCGAACAAAAAATCGTTCGTGAAAAAAAGCACTTAATTATTCAATACAACGGAACAACCAAGGCCGAGGTGGTTTAGCGATTTCTTATTCTCATTCTATAATTCTATACTAATAGATATAATTTTTGCTAAAAGTAAATTGCTACAATTTATAGCAATCACTTGCTATACAATAGTCGTAACTTTATCCTAAGAAAAATAATCATGGGAAATAGCATTGTTAATTATTTTAAAGGGAGAGGCGCACAGTTTAATCCAAATAGTAAATTTCAGCAAATGCATTATTTGCAGGAGCATATAGAGGGTTTAGATGAAGAGTTTTTGCAAAAAGAGAAAACAGAAATTATTTATACTTATCCCAAAACTATTATCAATAAAGTAGAAAGTACGGATATTGGTATGGGATATTCGTTAAATCCTTATCAGGGCTGTGAACATGGATGCATTTATTGCTATGCTCGAAACTCACATGAATTTTGGGGGTATAGTGCGGGTTTAGATTTTGAAAGAAAAATTATCGTTAAAAAAAATGCCGTTGAACTATTAGAAAAAACGTTTAGTCAAAAAAACTGGAAAGTAAAACCAATTATGCTTTCCGGAAATACAGATTGTTACCAGCCTGTTGAACGTGAAATGGAATTAACTAGAAACATTTTAAAAACATGTTTAAAGTATAAACATCCAGTTTCAATTATCACAAAAAACTCATTAATTACTCGTGATATTGATGTATTAACCGAATTATCAGAACATAATTTAGTACATGTGATGATTTCTATAACGGGCACAGATGAAAAAGTTAGACAATTACTAGAACCAAGAACTGCCTCTTATAAAAACAGAATGGCTGTTTTAGAAACTTTATCAAAACATGGTATTCCTTGTGGCGTTATGGTAGCCCCAATTATTCCGGGCATTAATAACCACGAAGTATCTAATGTAATTGAACAAGCTGCCAATACGGGAGCTACAAGTGCAGGAATTACCATTGTAAGATTAAATGGTTCGGTAGAACATATTTTTAAAGATTGGTTAGTGAAAAATTTTCCTGATAGAGTTGATAAAGTATGGAATCAAATTATGGACTGTCACGGCGGTAAAGTGAGTGATACCAGAAAAAGTGTGAGAATGAAAGGAGAAGGTAAAATAGCCGAATCTATTTTGCAATTATTTAAAGTTTCAAAAGAAAAATTTATGCCCGTTGAATCAAAGTTTATTTTTAATACGGTGACTTTTAATTACAAAGCAGGCGATAATCAGTTAAGTTTGTTTTAAAAAGGAGTTATTAACCACATAGAGAGAGGGTACACAAAAATATTTAGAGGCAATTTTAAAGTAACCAAATCAGCTAAATTTTTATGTATTTGTTTATCTTTATTGACTAATTATGTGAAAGTATTTTTTTCGCTTCAAACAGAACGATTATGATATTAACTTCTATTTAAAAATTTTATGGACAAGATTAAAAAGCAACAGAATGGCAGCATGAAATTATTTGAAGAAAAAGAGGTTCGTTCGCAATGGGATGAAAATTCAGAAAAATGGTATATTTCAATTATTGATGTAATTGGGGTTTTAACAGATAGTCCAAACCCAAGAAATTACTGGAAAGTTCTCAAACATAGATTAATAAAAGAAGGTAACCAGTCGGTTACAAATTGTAACCAACTGAAATTACAATCTTCAGATGGCAAATTTTACAAAACTGATGTAGCAGATACGGAGCAACTTTTTAGAATAATTCAATCTGTGCCATCTCCTAAGGCAGAACCATTTAAACTTTGGCTGGCACAAATTGCATCTGAAAGATTAGACGAAATGCAAGATCCTGAATTAACTATTGATAGAGCATTAGAACAGTATTTGCAGCTAGGCTATTCTGAAAATTGGATTAACCAACGTCTTAAAAGTATTGAAGTAAGAAAAGAATTAACAGATGAATGGAAAAATATAGGATTAAAAGAAAGTTTGCATTTTGCAACTCTTACTGATATTATTACTAAGGCTTGGGCTGATAAAACCACTAAAGAATATAAAATTTTGAAGGGGTTAAAAAAAGAAAATCTACGTGATAATATGACTAATACAGAATTAATTTTAAATATGCTTGCAGAAGCTTCTACAAAAGACATTTCACAGGCTGTAAATCCCAAAACCTTTGATGAAAGTAAAGTGATTGCAGAACAAGGTGGTAATGTTGCTAAAGTTGCATTAAAGGAATTAGAAGCAAAAACAGGAAAAAAGGTGGTAACAAGTGAAAAGTTTCTCCCCGAAAAAATTAAAAATAAAAAGCTGAAATGAGTAAATTATTAAAGCCACTTGAAACAATTCCTAATATAAATTTCTCAATTCAAAAGTCAGAAAGAGAAGATTACGAAAAGTGTGAATTCGTCAATTGTACATTCGCAGATATATCTAATTTAAATTTCATCAATTGTATTTTTAAAAACTGTAATTTAAGTAATTGCAAAATTAATAATGCAAAATTGCAAGGAGTTCATTTTGTAGATTGCAAATTATTGGGACTTAATTTTTTTCAAGCAAAAGATTTTGCTTTTGAGGTTTGTTTTGTTCAGTGTCTTTTAGATTACGCTTCGTTTGACAGTAAGAAGCTTAATAAAAGTGAATTTAAGCATTGTAAAATGCATGAAGTCAATTTCACCAATGCAGATTTATCTAAAGTAGTATTTATTGATTGTGATTTATATGAAGCTGTTTTTGCGAACACAAATTTATCAGGTGTTGATTTTACTAGTTCTCTGAATTTCGCTATCGATCCAGAAATTAACACTATTAAAAAAGCAAAATTTTTATCTCAAGATTTATTTAGACTTTTAACCAGGCATGATATTATCATCGAGTAATTTTTGATTATATTTAGTAAAATTTATAAAGCAATGAATTATTTTAAAATAGCTGTATTTTTTTTAATTACTTTTTCTTGTCAATCATTATCGGCACAAATCACTGAAAAAAATTACAAAATATACTCCGTAAAATTGGCCAAAGAGGTTAGTATAACTGATATTGTAGAAGATATGAAGTATTACGATGTGCTATTTTATGGCGAAGAGCATAACGATTCAGTTACACATTTTTTAGAAAATAAAATGCTAGAGAGTCTGTATGCTAATTATTCAAATAAGATTTCATTATCTATGGAAATGTTTGAAAGGGATGTTCAACCTATTATGAATGAATATTTAACATCAGAAATTAAAGAAAAAAGTTTTAAAAAGGATGCCAGAGCATGGAGTAATTATAGAGATTACAGACCAATGGTTGAATTTTGTAAAAAAAATAAATTAGATGTGATTTGCGCAAATGCAGCTGGGCGCTATTCAAATTTAGCAGGGCGCAAAGGACAAAAGGCATTAATGGCCTTGCCAGAAGAATCTAAAAAATATTTTGCGCCATTGCCTTACGACACTGCATCAGGAAAATATTATGATAAATTAATGGGTTTGTCGCACGATCCTGCTGACACTTCTAAAAAAGCAGCGCCAGCTATGGCAATGGGAGGATTTAGTTTAATCATGGCACAATCGCTTTGGGATGCCACTATGGCCTACTCTATTTCAGAATATTTAAAATCTAATAAAACTAAAAAGGTCTTTCAAGTAAACGGACGATTTCATAGTGATGAAGGCTTTGCTGCCGTAACTCAGTTAAAAAAATATAGTCCAAAAACTAAAATTCTAATTATATCATCTGCATCTGATGATTCTTTTCCAAACATAGACTGGAACAAACATAAACAGCTTGGAGATTATATTATCATTACAGATCCACAAATACCTAAAACCTATAAAGACTAAAAATGAAAAAATCAATTTACACAATTTTTGTTATCGCTGGATTATCATCGCAAGCTATTTCACAAAATAAAAGCATCACATTTGAACATGCGTCTTTTAAAGAAATTAAAGCGAAAGCACTAAAAGAAAATAAACTCATTTTTATTGATGCTTATACCACTTGGTGCGGCCCTTGCAAACAAATGGCTAAAAGTGTATTTACAAATGATACCGTAGCAGACTATTATAATAAAAATTTCATCAATGCTAAAATTGATATGGAAAAAGGAGAAGGACTAGACATTGCAAAACAATACGAAGTTCAATGCTATCCAAATTTATTATTTATTGATGGCAATGGAAATTTAGTACATAGAGTAGCAGGTTTTATGTCATCAAAGGCATTTGTGGCTTTAGGAGAGGATACTAAAAATCCTGAAAAATGTTTTTCTAATTATTCTAAAAATTATGAAACCAATAAAAAAAATTCAGATTTTTTAGCAAAATATATTGAAGCAAGAAGTGGGACCTGCCTAGAATCAAATGAATTAGTAAAAGAGTATTTTTTATTGCAAGATGAAAACGATTTAACTAATGCAGTGAACTGGGAGATGATTAAAAATCATATTAACAGCGCAGAAACTAAAGAATTTGCTTATTTAATTTATAATAAAGATAAGTTTGAAAAATTATACTCTGCGAAAGAAGTAAATGAAAAAATAGATAATGTAAATAAAAACACCTTATTTACGGTTATAAGAAAAATGCCGTTTGATGAAAAGGCATATAATGATGCTAAAGCGAAAATTACTTCTTTAAATCTACCAAGCACCAAATTAATTTTTTTTGAAGCTGATTTGAGTTTAGCTTCTAAAAAAGCAGATTGGATTACGTACTCAAAATTAGCCGTAAATAATGTTGACTTATTTTATTTGAATGATGCCAATATGCTAAACAATGTATCATGGACATTTTACGAAAGTGTAAATGATAAAGAGGCATTAATAAAAGCGGAATCTTGGGCTAAAAAAGCGTGTAGTTTAGAAAATAACTATCCTAATTTAGATACTTATGCTGCTGTATTATATAAAATAGGAAAAAAAGAGTTAGCTCTTGAAATTGCTAATAACGCTATTGATTTCGCAAAAAAAGAAAATTATGCTCCAGAAGATTACAAGGCCACTGTCGATTTGATGAAAAAAATAAAAGAATTAAAATAATATTAAGTTTCACTTAAAAAATCTTGAAAAATTAAATTACTTTTCAAGCTTTTTTATTTCGAAAGATGTAGTAAAATATTCTTCTTTCATTAATATTGCAATACTATACTAATTTTAGTATAGCATTATATATATAACGATATTATTGTAAATAAGGCAAATACCACACTGGCAATTCCGTTGGTTGTCATAAAGGCTATATTTATTCTTGACAAGTCATGAGCTTTTACAAGTGTATGCTGATAAATAATTAAGCCTGTAAATACAGATGCTCCTATCCAAAATAAAAAATTAAAATCACCAATATAGCCAGCTAAAAAAACAAAGGCAATTGAAAATAGGTGTAACATTTTTGAAAAAACGATGGCTCCTTTTGTCCCTAATAAAACCGGAATTGAATTTAAATGATTCACTCTATCAAAATCTTCATCTTGTAAAGCATAAATAATATCAAATCCACTTACCCATGTAAATACGGTAAATGAAAAAAATAATGGAAGCCAAGCAAACACCCCTGTTACAGCTAAATAAGCTCCAATAGGCGCTAGTGCTAGCCCAGCACCTAATACCAAATGACACAATGGAGTAAAGCGTTTGGTATAGCTATAAAACAAAACAACAAATAAGGCTACAGGAGAAAGAAAAAAACAAATGGTATTTATAAAGTAAGTTGCAATTACAAATAGTAAACAATTGATGATTATAAAAAATAACGCGTTTTTTGGATTTATTATTCCTGCAGGAATTTCTCTGATAGCTGTGCGTGGGTTTAAAGCATCAAATTTTCTATCAATGTATCTATTAAATGCCATGGCTGCATTTCGAGCAGTTGCCATACATAGTATAACCAATAAAAATAATTTTAAAGAAAAAGTAAATCCTCCTTGCAATGCCAATGTAAATCCTATGCATGCAAATGGTAAAGCAAAAATAGTATGGCTAAATTTAACTAGAGATAAATAATGCTTTATGCTCGACATATTAGCTGTTTCTAATTATTATAACTAATAAAAAAATAACTGGAAAAGATGATAACATCATTCCAATGTAACCAACACTGAATGCTTTTTTCGTTATTTCATATTTAGCATTCATATAAATATTTAGTGTAGAAAAAATAAACCCTATAATAGCCGATAATAATGCAAACATTAATAAATAAGGT
>JBILOV010000124.1:0-6996 GCA_044374335.1 Bacteroidia bacterium
GCCAGTTTGAGCTAAGGCTGCAGCAAAATATCCTAAAATAAGAATTAATACAAAAAACCATTGCAGCTTTTTTATTCTCCTTTTTTGCAATTGTTGATCTTGTTCGTACATAAACGAATTACCATACTTACTTGAAGATAAGATAGTATCGCTGTTGTAATGTTTAGTCTCTTTCATACGTAGATGTTTAATATTTTTTATCCCTATAACTATCGGGAGTCATATGGTTTAGCAAGTTTATAATTATTTGTTTTTGTTTATAGGCAAACATGGCTAATTCATAATAGTATTTTAAAACAAGATGTTATTTATTATTTAATGAATCTTGTTTTGATTCAAGTAATTGATCAAACAAATCTTTATCACCTTTTTGTTCTTTAAATTCTATTTTCAAATCATTACTTGGAGTGATTTCCTGAATAACACGAGAGGCTCTTTTTGCTTTTAACTCTTCTATTTTTTTAGTTGCTTCATCTACATATTCTTGTCTTGGTTTACCATCAATAACTGTTTGAAGCATTAATTCAGCATCCGCATCGTCTCCTTTAGCAATATATGAATCTGCTAATAACAACAAGCCTTTATTATTCCAATCATCATTTGAATATTCATAGCTAATTAAATTACCTATCGTTTTTTCAACTGCTGTAAAATCTTGCTTAGTTAACTGAATTTTAGCAATATGATACAAAGCCTCTGCTCCTGTAATATTTTTTGCAGATTTATGAATTATTTTAAATTCAATCAAAGCATCATCAAAACGATTTAATTCAAATAAAGATTTTGCTTTATCATATTTTGCTTCATTAATTTGTTGAGGGGTGATTTTTTCGGTATTTAAAACTTTAATCGAATATTCTAAAGCTATTTCAAACTTTTTTAAATTAAAAGCACTTCTCATTGCCCCTATTCTTCCGCTTAATTTATTGGCAGGAGTTTCGGCATACTCTTCTAATTTTTGATAAAGTGGAAGAACCTCTTCGTACTTTTTTTCTTTATATAATAAGTAGGTCAATTTTAATAAAGATGTTTCCGAATATATTCCACGTGATTTATTAACGATGTATTGATAAGAGGGTAATGCTTTATCATATTGACTATTACTATAAGCACATTCCGCATAACAAAAATGAGCTTCTGAAATGTATTTTCCTTCAGGATATTTTGTAATATAACTTTCAAATTTTTGCATAGCAACATCACAATTTTTTTCATTATAATACGCTTCTTTTGCCGCATCATATAATGATGATTCTAATTCATTTGTATTTAATGGATTACCTATCGATGTGAAATAGGTTGCCATTTCATCAATTTTACCTTGAGTTTCAAATATTTTCTTAATCATTGGAAATACTTCTCTTGCCTCTGAACCTTTAGGATCCTTCTTAACTATCTGATCAAAATAAGAGAATGCTTTTTCATCTTCTTTATTATTATAATGAACTAAACCTATTCCTGCTAGTGCAGAATTAACATAAGATGACTGGGGATAATTATCTAAGATGTTTTGGTAGTATATTATAGCATTATCACCATCATTTAAATCTTTACTGTAGGTTTCAGCAGTTTCAAAAATAGAGGCTGCCAAATAATTTGATTTGGGATATTTAGAAGCTAATAATTTTAAACCATTTATTTTTTCTTGATTATTTTTTAGTAAACCACTACATAATGCTTTTTGATAAATACAATAATCTACATCTAACTGATTTAAGGCTATAGCATTTTCATAATAATCAGCTGCCTGTGGATATATGTTATTCATGAAATAACTATCAGCAGTTCTGATATTAGCATCTGCTATCTTTATTAATTCATAGGCATTTTTAGTTAATAAAAATTTACGAAATGAGATATTAGCGTTTTCATAATCCTTTTTGTTTTTTTGCTGAAAATAAGCATATCCAATATTATAATTAGATAAATCATATTCCTTTAAACTGTAAGAACCTTCGTTCAACTGAAAATTTTTCCAAATTTGAATAGCGGTAACGTAATCTTTTTTAATATAAGAAATCTCACCTAGCCAATATTGAGATAATGCATTATACGTTTTATCAAAATTAACAGCTATTGATTTATTAAAATAACGAACTGCACTATCTAAATCTATATTATTAAAGAATTCAACTCCTTTAAAATAAATCAATTTTTGATACGTGATTTTTAAAATAGGATCCAATGGTTCGATTTTTTCGATAGATGCAATAGCTTGTGAATAATTTTTTGTTGTAGAATATACATTTACTAAATAATTATAAGCTTCTATCTTTCTGTTAGATTCAGGATATTGTTTAATATATTTTTGAAATGCAATAACGGCATCATTGTAGGGTGCAAAAGACAATTCATAACATAACTTAGCGTAACTAAATAAAGCGTCTTCTGTAATTTTTGAATTATGATTCATGTTAGATGCAGCATAAAAAGCATTACGAGCTTTTATTTTATTATTCATCTGAACATGACAATCAGCCAAGTGATACCAGGCATTTTGAACTAAGCTATCATTACCATCAGTAGCCTTTTCAAATTTAATAGCGGCATTTTTATAATCTTTAATTTGATAATAGCAATATCCTAACTCATAATTTCCAGAGGCGTTAAATCCTTCAATAACTTCCGATTTTTTGAAATAAGTTAAAGCATTTGCAAAATCTTTTAAATTAAAATAGGACTCACCAATCATTCTATTGATCTCACTTTCTTTTTGAATTTTGGAAGAATCGTTTAATAATGCCGGGGCATTTTTAACTACATCAGCATATTTACCTTGAATAAAATAAATTTGCGTAATATAATAGGGAACAACTGCTCCAAAGGTTTCATTATTTAACAAACGATTAAAACCTTGCAATGCAATCTCATAATTCTTTTCCTGATAAGCAATATGAGAATAATAATAATTTGCAGGATGTGCATATTTATTATCTACATCCTTAATTTCAAATAAATCCGGCTTAGCCTTTTCTTTATTTTCTGTTATAAAATAACTATAACCTCTTTTAAAATATAACTCCGCTAAGTTTTCTTTACTTAATTCATAAATATCAACTTTTTCTAAAAATTTAATAGACTCTTCATATTTCTTTTTTCTAAAATTTGATTTTCCTAAGTAAAAATAACCCCATTTCACTTTATTACTTTCCGGATGGCGTTCAATAAATTCTTTCATTCTCCACTCTCCATCTTTATGAAAAAGCTCAATGCCACAAGCAGCTGCGTAATATTCTGCATCCGTTTTTAATAAAGCATTACCGCTTACAGAATTCATGTAATCAACAAACGTTTTTTGAGAAGCTGTATATTGTTTTTTATCAAACAATTCTAATCCTAATTTATAGGAAGCATCTTTATCTAAATAAAATTGTGTTTTCTGTGAAAACAAAAAGCCTGAAAAAGTTAGAATTAAAAGACTTATAAAATATTTTTTAGTCATCATAATATATATAATCGTATATAAATAATTGGTCACAAAAAATTTTATTAAAATTTAGAGTGACTTTTTTCAATAATTTGTGCTCATAAAAATAACTTTAAGATAAACTCACTTAACGTATTGATTTTGTAGTTATTAACCCAGTCATGTTAAAACTTGAATTACAGAAGCTCCATATTTAGCTAATTACTTTCTAATTTCACGATACAATTATTTACTATGATTAACGATTCTGTTATTGAATTTAAAAATGCCACCATTTATCAGGGAGATGTTCCTGTAATTACTAACTTAAATTTAACCCTAAATCAAGGTGAATTTGTTTATTTATTAGGAAAAACAGGTAGTGGAAAAAGTAGTTTGTTAAAAACCATTTATGGAGATTTAGAACTAAAACATGGGGCTGGTGAAGTTTCAGGCTTTAAATTACATAATCTAAAGCATAAAGAAATCCCATTTTTAAGACGAAAATTAGGTATTGTATTTCAAGATTTTCAATTATTAAGCGACAGAAACGTTTTTGAAAACCTGCGTTTTGTTATGAAAGCAACAGGCTGGACAGATGAAGTAAAAATAAAAACCCGTGTAAAAGATGTATTATCAAAAGTGGGTTTAGAAAGCAAAGAATTAGTAATGCCGTTTCAATTATCAGGTGGAGAACAACAAAGAATAAGCATAGCGCGTGCACTCATTAATGATCCAGAAATAATTTTAGCTGATGAACCTACCGGAAATTTAGATCCTGAAACTTCGGAAGAAATTATGAAAATATTACTAGATATTAGTAAACAAGGACGTTGTATATTGTTTGCTACTCATGATTTACTATTGTACAGTAAATTTCCATCCCGTACTTTAATGTGTGAAAACAATAAAATTGCAGATAGTTTGTCATTAAGTTAGATGAATGATTCGTTTCAAATATCTTATTTTTATTCACCAATTGGCTTAATACAAATAAAAAGTATTAATCAAAAAATTTGCTCTGTTTTATTTGTAGAGAAAGAAACTGAACCCTTTACTATTGAAACACCTTTAAATAAAGAGTGCATCAAACAATTAAAAGAATATTTTGCCGGAACGCGTTTACATTTTGAATTACCGATTTTTCAAATTGGTACCGACTTTCAACAAAAAGTATGGAATGAAGTTTTTAAAATTCCATACGGAGACACTTGCACTTACTCATTGCTAGCTCACAAAATTGGTGACATTAAAAGTATTAGAGCAGTTGGAACAACTAATGGGAAAAATAAAATAGCCATTATTGTTCCTTGTCACCGTGTTATCGGTTCGGATGGAAGTTTAACTGGATACGCTTGGGGGCTTGACAAAAAAGAATGGTTACTAAAACATGAAATTGAACATTCGGGACCTGTTGAGGGGAGATTGTTTTAAAAATAGGCTTCGACTCCGCTCAGCCTGACAAAAAAATCATTTCACCTTTTGCAACTTAACATAAACATTTCTATCTAAAGAAATTTTTCGTACATTCTTTTCTATATTAATGCTTTGCCATTGAGTTGTTGGCTTAATTAAAATTACTTTATCTGTTTTAATTTTAATAGGCATATTAAATTCATTTAAACAGTTTATATATCTAAACGATAATTTATGATTCTTGATTTTATATTGCAGTATTGGTATTTGTGTTGTTCGTAAATATTGATTAAACATTGGCATAAAATCAAACCCTGTATTTTCAATAATAAACGATTCTAGCTCTTTTGAAGAAACAGTTTTATGATAAAATATTTGATTCAAATTCCTTAATAATAATCTAAAATTTGCATCATCATTCATTACTTGCCTGATCATATGAACCAACTGACTGCCTTTGTTATACATATCTCCACTTCCCTCTTGATGTACACCATATTTACCTATAATTGGAATATCGTTATCAATTGATTTTTTAACGCCTTCGCAATAATCATTACCGGCCTCTTTACCAAATTCACATTCGGTAAACAACACCTCGGCATAAGAAGTAAAACCTTCATGAATCCAATTATCAGCTACATCCCTGGCAGTGATATTATTCCCAAACCATTCATGTCCACTTTCGTGCACCACAATAAAATCCCATTTTAACCCCCAACCTGAATTTGATAAATCACTGCCTGTATAGCCATTTAAATACAAATTACCATATGCTATGTTACTTTGATGTTCCATGCCTAAATAAGGCGCTTCCACAATTTTATAATAATCTTCATAAAAAGGATAAGGTCCAAACCAATACTCAAAACATTTGATGGTTTTAGTTACATTAGGCTTTAAATGCTGAATAGCTTTTTGCTTATGATAATTCAACACCCAATAATCGGTAATTAATTTTCCATTTTCACCTTCAACAGAATCATGCAACAAGGAATATTTTCCAATGTATGGTATAATATTATAGTTATTAATTGGATTTCTAACTTCCCATTCATACGTCGTAAATCCTTTACTAGGGCTAGAATTAATTTTTCTTACTAATTTACCGTTACCTATGCCTATCAAACTATCAGGAACTGTAATTAATAAAGAACAAGAATCAGGTTCGTCACTTTGAATATCTTTACATGGATACCAAATACTAGGTCCATTTCCTTGACAAGCAACGCTCATCCAAGGGTTACCCATAGAATCTTTTTTCCAAACCCAACCACCATCCCAAGGTGCGTTTTTTGCTTCTTTAGGTTTACCATGATAAAATAATTGAATCGTGTGCTTAGAGTATTTTTCCTGAGAAGTTAAACTCATCATCCACCGATTATTTTCTTTTTTATAATTAGTAAATTTTTCTCTATTAATAAAAACAGAATCTACTTGCAATGGATCTTGTAAATCTATTTGCATTACAAAAGGTAGGCTATCTGAAATAACTTTATAAGTAATAATAGTATTCCCAAAAATTGATTTTGTATTATAATCTGGTTTTACGGAAATGGTATAATGTGTTACATCCCACCACGACCTAAAAGAAGTGTTACTGCCAATTAAAGTGTCTTCTTTATTTAATATTATAGCCTGAGAAAATATTAACTTCGAAAAAAATATAATAGTGGTTACAAACAAAAATCTCATAATGATTTACTTAAGGTACTTTTTAAATTTTCATTAAAGTCTCCAAAAACCTCCGCATCCAATTGCTTAAACTCACTAGAAGAATAACTTTTAGCAAAGTGCTTATTCTTTAAATGATGTATTTTTTGACAAATTGTATATAATGGTTCAATAATATGCGAGGCAATAAAAATAGTTTTATTTTTATTATTTAGTAATTCAATAATCATTTGCAATGTTTTATTTGACTCCATATCCAATCCATTAAAAGGTTCATCCAAAATAAATATTTTTTTGTCTTGCTTTAATTGAGAGATAATCAATAGTTTTTTCTTCATTCCTGTAGAATAATTATCAATAAATTCATCCAACGGCAAATCAAATATTCGCGCCAATTCAACTTCATCATAATTCAAATTTGTATTAGGAAATACAGATAAAAACTCTAGTCCTGTTAATTTTGGGTAAAAAAATGATTCTGAATCAATATATGCTATATC